>CAYYUK010000003.1:0-57675 GCA_964474895.1 Candidatus Woesearchaeota archaeon | reverse complement strand
GAAAATTCTTTAAGGAAATGAGATACGCAATGAAAGAAAATCCTGGAGAAACAACAGCCGGATTTGGAGCCTTTGGTGTTTCTGTTGTAGGATTATCTCTATTTGGCAGATGGAGATATCTAAAGAGGAAATTAAAGAAGCTTTCAGAAGAGGAGAATCTTTTAACTGAATTAATGAGAGCAGTTCAAATAGAAGTCTTTGAAAGAGCAAAGATGAGCATGAAAGAATATGGCGAATCTATGATTCAGTACGAAGAAAGATTTGGTAAGATTATTGCAGATAAAATAACATTTGAAAGTAAGAAGAACAACCTCCTGAAGTTCAAAGCGAAGAGTAAGAGGCTACATGAAGAAAGAGATAACCTAACTAAGGTTATGGCCAAAACTCAGGAAGCATATATCACAAAAGGAAAGTTCGAAACCAGAATATATGAGAATATGCTCAAATCCTATTCAACCAGGCTGTCTGATGTTGAAGAGCAATTAGCTTTGCTTGATGTTAAGAAAGCAAGGGGTAGGAAGAGATAAAGGTAAACTTTAAAAAGTAAAAAGATTAGTTGTTATGATGGGTGATGATATCTATGGATAATAAATATTCTTTTATTGGAATTGGAGTTATAGTTGTAGTTACTGTTGTAGCATTGGTATTTTTTGGTAATAGTGATCCGCAGTTTGCAGGTTATTGGGGTAGTTGCAATGGCGGATCTTGTTCTGCTGATGATGGTGCAGGAAATTCTTGTAGTGTTGAATGTAGCAAAGGTGAAATGCCACAATGCAAGGATGATCCTGTTTATTGTTTTTGTCACAATTGTGAAAATGGTCTAGGGGAAAATCTTGTTGTTATTGGGGATTGTGATGGTGGTGGATGTTATGGTGATGGTTGTGGAGCTACGTGTAGTGAAGGTTCTAAGGCAATGTGTGATGGTTCTGATTGTAAATGTGTTCCTTGTGATGATGAGGAACCTGCCAGCAAATAATTAGTTCTTTTCTTTTGGTGTATTGAGACTGCATGCGTAGAAATAATAGCTTGTACACAATTTAAATTTTTATGTTTAAAAAAAAGAAAAAAATTAAGAGCAACACAACAAAGAGATATAAACAGTTTCATCGAAAGAGTGGCTATTCGTAAAATTGTTCCACTTTATTTCTGAAGTCCACCCATCTATAGTATTATTGTTATCACTAGATTCCTGAATATACCCACATGATACCCATTCAAAATCAGAACCACTGATATCTTGAGTACTACAACTTCCAGTCATAGCTCTTTCGCCAACGTTACAGTATCTTCTTACAGTTGCTACTCCGTTAGCATAAGTAGGGGCGTTTATTTTTTCATAGTTCCAATAACAATCTTCTGGTATATCTGTAGCTAATTCTTCTACATCTTCAAATTCTTTCAAATCTGCTGGTTTTGGACTCTCCTGAACTCCAGTACAACTAGAAATTATTAACAATCCAACCAAAAGCAGTCCGATGTGAGTTAATTTATTTTTTATTTTACTTCACCTCCAAGTAAACATACATTGTGTGTTCTCTTTCTATTATATATGACTTTTTATTTTTGATCTTGGCGAAACTAATTGAATAGTATTGTTTTTTTCATTATTTTTTGTTCTCCTTAATTGGTTATTTTTTGTTATCTAAACTATATTATTTAAATGTTTGTTTGTTTTATTACTAATGTTATAACTGAGATTTGTGAGGAATAAAGAACGTTAAGTTGTGTTATTGTAGGGTACATTTGCTAGATTAGAGAAAGGTATATATATTAGCCTGTTGAGTTATGTTTAGTTTATTTGGAGATTTGATATAATGGCAATTGAGTCAATAATTAATCCGTCAAAGGCAATTGAAAGACCTTGGGAAATGTTCTTTGTTGGTTTTTTGTATTCTACGGTTGCAATTTTTTTAGGTGTTTGGATATTTAAAGCATATTCTAGTTTGATTATGGTTTTTTTGACTGTTTTTGCAGCTATGCCTTTTATGTATAAAACTATGAAGCGGGAGGAGGAAGTTGATGTTACTTTAAAAGAGGAGGGAAAGATTTTGAAGGAACATGCGAAAGTTGTTAAATATCTTATTTATTTGTTTATTGGGTTTGTTGTTTCATATTCTATTTGGTTTGTGTTTCTCCCAGCTGGTATTGTTCAGAGTTTGTTTGGTACTCAAATTGAGACCATTGGAGCTATAAATGCTAAGATTGTTGGTGATGTTGTTAGTCCTGGTTCTGTTTTTTTACAGATTTTTTTGAATAATTTTAAAGTTATGTTATTTGCCATATTTTTTGCATTCTTTTATGGTGCTGGTGCAATTTTCATTTTGACTTGGAATGCTTCTGTAATTTCTGCAGCGATTGGAATTTTTGTTAAAGAGAGGATAGCTGCCTACGCAGCCGCTGCTGGATCTGTTGGAATGTTTAATTATTTTCATGTGTTTTCTTTGGGATTGTTCAGATATTTCATACATGGGATCCCAGAAATTGCTGCTTACTTTGTTGCAGGACTAGCCGGAGGCATAATATCTGTTGCAGTTATAAACAAAGATTTGGAGACAAATAAGTTTAAGAATATAATGTTGGATGCAGTTAATTTAACTTTGATAGCTATTGGTATACTTGTATTGGCTGCTCTTTTAGAGGTTTATATTACTCCATTATTCTTCTGATTTCTCTTTCGTAAGACTTAAAATATTTGTGGTGTTATGTGATCCTTATGCCTAATTATACTAAGATTCTTGTAAGGGGTACTGGGTGGCTGTTATTTGCTTCAATTTTAGCCGCTCTTCTAGGATATGTATTAAGAGTAGTTTTGGCTAGAAACCTTTCTATTGAAGATTATGGTTTGTTTTATGCAGTATTTGCACTTGTTGGATTGCTTGCTTCTTTTAGGGGATTTGGTATTGGACAAGCTTTGATGAAGTATATTCCAGAGTTTAAGATAAAGAAAGATTTTTCTTCTATAAAGAAGGGTATTATTTATTACTTTTTTGTTCAACTTATTACTTATGGACTTCTCTTAGTTGGTATATTTCTTCTTGCTGAAAGGTTTGCTCTTTATTATTTTAAAGATATTAAAGCTGTTCAGCTTTTGGTTGTTTTAGGGTTAGCTTTTCTCTTTGCTATTTTTGAATCTCTTTTTCATGTATTGTTTTTAGGTTATAAAAAGATGAATTACTATGCGTTTACGCATTTTTTCCAAATGTCTTTAGTTGTTTTGATAACTATCATCCTTTTTTATCTTGGATTTGGTTATCTTTCTCCAGCCTATGCATATCTTTTTGCTTCTATACTCTCTGGAATTGTTTACTTTCTTTTGTTTTCTAAGCTTTCTCCTAAGACAGTCAAGGCTAAATCTTCTGTTGATTTTAAACTTTTTAAGAAGCTTACTCTTTTTGGGTTTCCTTTAACAATTAGTGCAGTTGTGGCTTCAAGTGTAGGATACATCGATACATTGTTGATTACTTTTTTTATTGGGTTGAAAGAAGTTGCTTTGTATAACGTTGCACTACCAATTGCAATGATGTTAAGGCAATTTGCTAAATCTGTTTCTCTTGTTTTAATTCCTTTGTCTTCAGAAATTTATCTTCAGAAAAAAGAGGTATTGATTGATGGGATAAAACGTGTTCAGAAATATTTATTGATTGTTGTTTTTCCTCTTTCATTGGGCATGGTTTTCTTTGCTCCATTGATTATTTTGTTGTTTTTTGGTGAAAATTATATTGGGGCTACTTCTACTTTGAGGATTCTTTCATTTTCCGCTGTTTTTTATTGTGTTGCTTATGTAAATGCGAATATACTTTTAGGCATTGGTAAATCTAAGATAAATGCAAAGATCATGGCAGGGGGCTCTATTTTTGCTTTAATTTTAAATTTAATTTTAATTCCTTTTTATGGAATACTTGGGGCTGGATTGTCTTTGTTTTTTGCCTCGTTGCTTATGTTTTTTGTTTCTTTTTATTATCTTAAGAAAATTATCAAGTATAATTTTCCTGCTATTTTATTTGTCAAACTTTTTGTTTTGGGATTTTTATTTTTGATTTTATGCGGTGCCCTTAGAAAGATGCCAATAATTAATCCTTGGATTGAGTTTGTTGTTATTGGATTAATTGGACTTATTTTTTATTTTGTTGGTTTGTTTTTGTTTAGGCTTATTAGTTTTGAAGAAGTTAGAGATTTATTAAAAAGAGTTGCTTAGTTTTTTGCATATGAAGATTAGTCTTCTACAGTTATTTGTTGATGCTCTTTCTATATTTTTTTTGAAGTATTTATTTAGAAACTTTTGATATTTTTTGGATGAAATTGATAGATAATTGTTTGTTGCAAGTGCGTATAGTAGTTCATACCTTTTTGATATTTTGTAATGCCCTAATGTTTTTACTATTTTAAATTGTCCTTCTAGATAGTTTTGCATTGTTTTTGTATCGAAATGTTGATAATGTTTTTTAAATAGTCTAACATTCTTTGATGGAACTGTTATGATTAGGTAGCCGTTTTCTTTTACTAATCTGTTTAGGTTTTTTATTATGTTTTTTAGCTGATCTGGAGGAATGTGTTCTAATGTTTCTATTGATATGATCATGTTAAATTTCTCTTTAGGTTTGTAATTGTTTATGTCTTCTGCTATAAATTTCTCTTTTGGGGAGAATATTTTTGCAAAGGATATTGCTTTTTTTGATAAATCAATTCCAGTTAGTTCAGTATCTTGATTTTTTAGTTCATAGATTAGTTTTCCATCCCCACAGCCGAAGTCTAGAATTGTTTTTGGGGATATTTTTTTTATTATTTTTTTTATTATGCTTATTACACTAAAATAAGATATTCCAGCGTATTCTCCTTCCTTTACTGTGTGATGATATGGAATTAAGTATTCTTCCTCTTGTAGAATTTCTTTGTTTTTCATAAAAGTGGAAAACTAATTCTTCTTTTAAATCTTTCTTATTTGACCTGTAGGTTTTTTAGAATTAAAGAAATTTTGTAGTTCTCGATTTATTTGTTTTAATAAACTTTTATTTGATTTTTTTTGTTGAAACTATTTTTGTTAGTTTTAATATTTTTGTGTTTTAATTATTATTACGTCTCCCCATAATTTATTTCTTGGTAATTCGATTCTTAGCAATGGAAGCCACCCCCTGTTGTATGTAATTTTCTCTATTTTGAGATTGTTCTTTTTAAACAAATGTTTTAGAAGATGCAAGTTTATTGGGGTTATGTGTCCGTCTTCTTTTGGTTCTTTGTTGAATCTTAGGAAGAATCCTGTTAAAAGATAGTAAATTCTTTGAACTAAAGATCCTGTGTAGGGTGTGGAAGTTATTAGCTTTCCTCCTTTTTTTAGCACCCTGCTTGATTCTCTTATTAAGTTATGTGGATTTTCTAAATGTTCTAAAATTTCTGTACACATTACATAATCAAAACTTTCATTTTTGAATGGGAGCTTTTCGAAGTTCATGTCTACTTTTTTGCAAGTAATTTTATCAAATTCTAAAACAGAAGGATCTATATCTACACAAGATGTTTGAAAACCTAACTCATAATACATCTTTGTTATTTGGCCTCTTCCAGGTCCGATGTCTAATAGTTTGCCCATTTTTTCTTTTTTAATAAGAGAATGTACAATATTTCTGAACTGGAGGTCTCCTTTGTCTATTTTCATACAGGTATTGAAGTTATGTGTATTTTTTAAATCTTTCTGGTTAGAATATGTCTGTTAGAATTAGTCTTAAATCTTCTTCGCTTAAATCTTTTGGATTGTTTTTTACTCTCTGAGGATTGAATCCATTCTTTATTATTAATTGGATTCCTTCTTCAGTTACTCCTAATTTACTTAATCTTGTTTCTAGACCTATTTTTCCCATTAATTTTGTTAAAAGCTCTTTTGCTTGTTCAGGAGTTTCACAGCCCAATGCCTGAACTATTTCTTCTGTTCTTTCTTTTACAAAGTTTCTTCCTCTTGTGTCGTTTAGTTTTGTTCCTTCTTCTAATTGTGAGTTGTATAATATGAAACTTGGCAATGTTAACCCTACTGCGTGTCCATGGGGGGCCCCAAAGTGCGAAGTTATCGGATATGACACTGCATGTGCTGCGGTCGTCTTCGCTATATTTATTGCTCTTCCTGCTAAGTTTGAAGCTCTTAGCATATTTTCTCTTAGTTGTTCATTTGGATTATTTACGCATTGTTCTAGATTTTGGATTCCTAGCTTTATGGATTCCATAGAATATTTTCTAGATTCTTCAGTTGAGTTTGTTGACCAGTGTGCTTCTATTGCTTGTCCTAATGCATCCATTCCTGTTGCTGCAGTTATGCTTTGTGGTAAGTTTATTGTTAGGTTTGGGTCTAAGATTGCAACTGTTGGTAACATCTTTTGATGTGCTAAAGAATATTTTGTTTTTCCAATATAAACAACTGCGAAATGAGTTGATTCTGATCCAGTTCCTGCAGTTGTAGGTATTGCTATTAATGTTCCTGGTGAAGTTTCTAAACTTCTTTTTCCTGTTATGTAATCTTCTAAGTTGCCTTCTTGATTTGCTAGTGCATTTATTGCTTTAGCCATGTCTATACAACTACCACCACCAATAGCAATTGTTAGATCACATTGATTAGCTTTGAAAATTTTTATTCCTTTTTTGATATCTTCTACATTTGGATTTGTTTTGAATTCGTAGAATCTTTCATAATGTGTTCCCGATAATAAAGGTTCTATTGCTTCTCTTGCTCCAGAAGATTGATAAGAATTATTCCCCGTTATTAGAAGTACTTTGTTTGGTTTAAGAGATGATAATTGTTCTTTTAGGTTTTCTATTGCTCCAGATCCAAAATATTCTTTTTGACTCATTGTTTTTCGGTTAAGAATTCCATGAACATTTCTTTATTTCCTATCGGCGTTGTTGTTGGTCTTCCTAATTCTTTTCTTGCTCCTTTGTTAACTCTTATTTCTAGGAGTGCTGGGCCTTCTGCCGATTTTAGT
Source organism: Candidatus Woesearchaeota archaeon (assembly GCA_964474895.1). Classification (GTDB taxonomy): domain Archaea; phylum Nanobdellota; class Nanobdellia; order SCGC-AAA011-G17; family PNOQ01; genus CAYFNK01. The sequence continues at coordinate 50,713 of CAYYUK010000003.1, read as the reverse complement.
TGTTGCATACTTTCTATTATTTCTTCTTTAGTTTCTGCTCTAAAGGTTTTTTCGTATCCATTTGCTTTTGCTATGATTGGAATGTCGATGTTAAATCCTGCTGTTGGTTGACCCCCTACTGAATCGTGTGCACCGTTATTAAATATAATGTGTTTGAAGTTTTTTGGAGCTTGTTGCCCAATTATTGCTAAGGATCCCATGTGCATGATTGTAGCTCCATCTCCATCAAAACAATAAACGTTTCTTTTTGGTTTTGATAATGCAATTCCCAAGGCTATTTGGGATGAATGACCCATTGATCCAACTGTAAGAAAATCTTTTTCATGTGATTGATTTAACTTTTCTCTATACTCAAATAATTCTCTAGATGTTTTTCCTGTAGTTGAAATTACAATGTCTTGTGAATCTAAATTATCTACTATCAGCTCTAAGGCTTGTTCCCTATTTAATTCAAAATTAGTTTTTGCTTTATTTTGTAGCTCATAAGATTCAAAAGTTCCTTTTTTTACTACAAGTGCATAAGGCGCATTCCGGTCTCTCATTGATTCAGCAGCTATTTTTACTATTTTTTCTGCTTCTTCTATTGAATCTGGCAGAATTTTGTGAGGAATCCCCAGAGTTTCTAGTAAACCAAGGGTTATTTTTCCTTGCTTTACATGTTGTGGTTCGTCCCTTTTTCCAGGTTCCCCCCTCCATCCAATCAGAAGGAGTAATGGTATGCTATAAACATCAGGATCTACCAAAGAGGCTAATGGATTTATTGCGTTTCCTTGTCCAGAGTTTTGCATATATACTAACCCTGGCTTTTGTGTTGCTAGGTAATGTCCTGCTGCTAATGCAATTGCTCCACCCTCATTATGTACTGTGATATTTCTTTCAGGGGGAATATTGTCAGTAGCATATGCACAGAAATCTTTTAATAGTGAATCTGGAACTCCTGTGAAGAAAGATATTCCCTCTTTACTCAGAATTTGTTCGAAACTTTTACAGGATAACATTATCTTTTCGAGAGGCTTGATTATTTTATAAGACTTATGAATTTTTAGAAATTATTATTTATTTACTTCCGGGGATCAGGTTTAAGATATCTTTAATCGGCATGCAATGTTCTAAACTTGCTTCGTGACACCTGCTATGTTTTAGAATTGATTCTGCTGTTTTTACCATTGATGGATGTGCGCTTCTTAGTAAGTGATTTGCATATATTACGATATTTACTCCATTATTTATTAATTCGTCTTCAGTTATATGGCTATATGATGAAGGGACCACTACTAGTGGAATTCTGTTTTCAAATTTGTTGTATTCTTTACAAAATTCTAATATTTCATCTGGTGTTTTGGACTTACTATGGATCATTATAGCGTCTGCTCCAGATTCAATGTATGCACTTGCTCTTTTTAGGGCGTCATCTAATCCAGCCCCGGCAATCAGGCTTTCTATCCTAGCGATTATCATGAAATCATCTGTTAATTGTGCTTTTTTTCCTTCAGAAATTTTATGACTAAATTCTTCTATACTATCTTGTTTTTGTTCTACTTCAGTTCCAAATAATGAATTTCTCTTTGGTCCTATTTTGTCTTCAATTATTATTGCAGAAACACCCAATCTTTCCAAAGTTTTTACTGTAAACCTAAAATGTTCTACTATTCCCCCGTTATCTCCGTCTACTATTATTGATTTTGATGTTACTTCTAATATTTGTTCAATTGTATTTACTCTAGAAGTTACATCTACTGCAGCAGTATCTGGTTTGCCTTTTGCTGTAGAATCTGTTAGACTACTAATCCAAATACCATCGAATTCTTTTATTGCTCCATCTTTCGCTATTTTTGTTTTTTCAACTATCCTTCCGGTTAGCCCATTATGTGCTTCTAATATTCTAACAATTGGTCTTAGTTCTATAGCTCTTTTTAGTTTTTTTCTTCTTACTTCTGGAGCGGCGCCTGCTTCTAAAACAGAATCTATTAAATGAGTTGAAGACATTTTTCCATCTCCACCAGTTTCTATAAGTGTACTATTAGAAACAGGAATAACTTCTGGTTCAATTAGAGTTCCCCCCCATTGTTTTAGTGCTTCTATAACTTTTTCTCTAGTTTGTTTTTGTACTCCAGTTTTCCAATCAGTTCCATGTACAACGAAATCTGGTTTTAATTTTAATAGATTCGGAATATAATCAAGGGTTTCTTGAGGTATAACTTGAGATACTCCTTTTAAATTTTCCACTATTTTTTTTCTTTGTTCAAAATTTAACAATGGAACTCTCTTATATCCTGCGATTGCTTTATCAGTTAATAACCCAAGAGTTATATCTCCAAGTTTTCTTGCTTCTTCAATTATTTTCATATGGCCATGATGTAACAAGTCTGATGCCATTGCGACATATACAACTTTTTTATTAGAATTAGTTTCAGTTTCCATCCTTGTCACCTTTTTAGTAAATTATGTCTACTGTGATGGTTTAAATATTTTGCGAAGCTATCTTATGGAAGATATGTTGTCGAATAAGTCTTTGTAGTCTTTTTTTGTTCTTTCGAAGCTATTTCTGTCCAATATTTCTTGCTTTATTTTTGAAAATTTTTCAGAATATGATTCTCTGTTTTTATAGAAATCTTTGATTTTGAAAATTGTTTCTTGTTTTGTAAGATTTTTAACTATAAACTCAGGGTAATCTTTAAATTCATATTTTAACCATCCTACATTAGATACAAATGTTGGGCAATTCGTGTAAAGGGATTCTAAAACTAGGGTACTATGTGGTTCAGTACCAGGGATGCAAAGCATTAGATCGCTAGCTATCATTGCTTTTATTGGGCCCATATCCGTAAGTTCTAATTTTCCTTCTTTTTCTAGCCGCATAGTCATTCTTTGTGCATCTATGCTTATTACTGTAGAATCGGGGATTTCTTTTTTAATTTCTTTAAATAGTTCTTGGAAGAATTCTTCGTTTTCTATTCTAGAGAATAATATTATTTTGCCCTCTGGGATGTTGTATTCCTTTAATATGTCTTCTTTCTTTAGATTGTCTACCCTATTTGTGTTTAGACCTTCTATTATTACTTTAAACTTACTTTTTGTTTTTTTGTATAATTTTGGTTTGTTCTTTTCTAGTTGTTCTTCTAAATGACCTGTTGGAATTGTTGTTTTTGTTGATAATAAGATACTTAATCTATCTGTTAGATAATTGTATAGGAATCTTGGATAATTTTTTAGTTTTGGCTTTCCTATTTCTTTTTCTTCTTTATTTTTTATTTCATAGTCTATGTGTTCATTTATGTTTCTTCCTCTTATTCCAGAAGTATTGAATATAGCTGGTATTTTGTTTAGTTTCCCAAAGATTATCCCTCCAAGTCCAGATAGTCCCGTTCCAATAATAATATCCAGTTCTTTTTTATCTTTTAATTTTTTTAGAATCTTGTAGGATTTTATGTGGTAACTGATTAGATTCAAAGTATCACTTTTGAATTTCTTTTTTATTTCTAATGTTTTAATTGAAGCTTCTTTTGATGGATCAAAAGAGATTTTTTCTGAGATTAAATCTTTTCTTCTAAAGCAAATTACACTAAAATTATAGTCATCACCAAGATTTTTTATTATATCTTTTGTGAATCCAGTTCTCCCCCCTGGTGTTGGGTGATATCTTGTTAAGAATACTATATGTTTCATGGAAATCGCTTAAGATCTTTTGTTTAAATATCTTTTGTATTCTTCTGTTAATAGATTTCCTATCTTTTTATTTTCAAACTTTTCTTCTATTATTCTTTTTGAGTTTTGTCCCATTTTTTCTTTTAAACTCTTGTTTTCTATTAGTTCTACTATTTTTTCTTTTAATTCAGTTTGGTTGTTTATTATGAATCCGTTCTTTCTATTTTCAATTATTTCTGGATTTCCTCCTGCGTTTGATGCTATTAATGGTAATCCATAACTGGCAGCTTCCAATAACATCCTAGATAATGGTTCATAGAAGAAGCAAGGGTGCACAACCAAGTCTGCAATTGAGAAATATTCGTTTATTTTGCTGTTTTCTATGAATCCAATAAAGGTTACTTTTTCTTTTAAATTTAAATCTTCTACTAGTTTTTTTAAGTTTTCGTAATAATTTCTTTTTTCTCCAACTATTATTAATCTAATATTATCAATATCTCTTATTGCTTTTATTGTGTTGTGTATCCCTTTATCTTTTGATAATCTGCCCGCGTATAAAATAACATTTGTTTTTTCAGATATGTTTAATTTTTCTTTTAAGTTAGTTTTTATCTTGTTATTTGGTTTTATTGGATTATAGATTACTGTTGTTTTTTCTTTTTTTATTCCACCAGAAATTAACATTGTTTGGATTGCGTTACTTACTGGAAATAACTTTGTACATTTTTTTAAGCTTAGTTTTAGAAGTGGTTGAGAGTATCTGTTATATGTCCAGTATAAAATACCTTTTAATCCCCATTTTTTTAAGGAAATTGTTAACCTTTCTTTAGGCTTGCAGTTATAACAAGAGTTTCCATCTGGATGAGACCCACCAAATTCACAAAAAAGTGGGCCATTTATTGTTGCAAACTTTGGATATTTTTTGAAAAATAATGCAAGAGGGAATATTGCTTGGAAGTTGAGAAAATGAATAATATCTGGTTTTTCTTTTTTTATTACTTCTTTTGCCGCTTTGTATATTTGCCAATATGCATACTCGAGGTTAGATAATTTTTTTGAAAACTTTAGTTTTCTCCAGGGGAATCTGTATACTTTTATGTTTTCAATTTTCTCTAATTTTGGATTGTCTATTTTTTTAGATAAACAGCAAACTACTACTTCATTTTCTCTTTCTGTTACTGCTTTTGCTATGTGTAAAGCACTTATTTCTCCCCCTCCGAACCCTTCAGGGTAGAAATTTCGTGAGATATAGAGTATTTTCATTATGAATCTCAATTAAGCTAAATTTAAATAGGTTGTGTAGCTGATTTTTTTAATGGCAAAGGTTGCAATTTTGGTTGATGCTTTGGAAAACAAAGGTGGAATTGAAAGAGTTGTTCTTCTTCAAGCAGAGATGTATGGTGCAGATATTTACACTGGTAAATACTCTCCAGAAACTACTTTTGAAGAGTTTTCAGATTTCGATATTAAGGTTATAAACAATCAAAATCTTCCACGAAGAGTATGGTCTCTTATTAATCGTTATAAGTTTGGCAAATTAAAGCTTAATTATGATCTAATTATAATGCATGGGGGTGCTTCTCTTTCTGCCGCTAGACGTAACAAAAAGAGCTTGTGGTACTGTCATTCTCCTACAATTTGGTTATATAGTACTACTAAAGAAGACTTAGCACACATAAACTTTTTCAAGAGAGTGCTTGTTAGACTCGCCATTCCTTTTCTAAAAATGAATGATAGAAAGAACGTTGGATTTGTTTCTAAAATTGTTACAAATTCTAGAAATGTTGCTGGAAGAGTTAGAAGTATTTATGGTAGAGATGCCACAGTGATACATCCTTTTGTTGATTTGGATAAGTTTAATTATGTTTCTTCAGATGATTTTTATTTTTCTCCAGCCAGACTTACTCCTGACAAAAGAGTTGATGCCATTGTTGAGGCATTTAAAAGTATGCCAGATAAAAAGCTGGTTGTTGCTAGTGGTGGTTCAGATTTAGATAAAATTAAGGAATTGGCAGAAGGCTCAAATAATATTAGTGTTCTTGGTTGGGTCTCAGATGAGAAGTTGATTAGCCTTTATGGAACTTGCATAGCTTCGGTTGCAGCATCGTATTTTGAAGATTTTGGAATGATTGCAATAGAGAGCATGGCTTCTGGAAAACCGATGATTGCTTCAGGAGATAAAGGCTTTGCAGAATCAATTATTGGTGGTAAAACGGGGTTGCTGATTAACCCAACAAAATCTGAGATTATTGGAGCAGTTAATACATTGGATAAGGATAAGGCCATTTCTATGAAGGACCCTTGTGAAAGAAGGGCAAAATTATTTTCCAAAGAAGTATTTATTAGTAAGTTTAAAGATGTAGTGAGAGAAGAAATTGATAGAAGCGATTAAGTTATTAAAAGATAGGAGAAATCCTGTTTATTTTTTTGATTTGTTTAAAAATAGAACTCTTAGAGATGTTGATAAAATACTATTTTCATTTACTCTTGATCTCGAAAGAGATACAAAAGGAAATTTTGAAGTTAAACAGTTGAATTCTATTTTGGATTTTTTGAAAGATTATGGCAAGGGCACTTTTTTTGTTGAGACTTCTCTTTTGAAGAATAAATCATTTGGTTTGGATAAACATGAAGTTGGATCACATGGATTTGGCCATTTAGCATTGGGGGATGATTGGTGGATATCTAATAAAGAAAAAGCAGGAAGTAGATTTGAGAATGTTAAGAAATCTACCGAATTGATTAAGGATATTTTGAATGTTAGACCAATTTCATTTAGATGCCCCAAATTTTCTATTGGAAGTGGGCTGAAGTCTGTTTTGTTTGAGCAAGGATATAAAGTGGATTCTTCTGAAAACCCACATAATCCCAATTTTTTGCCAAATGAAGAAAAAAAGATACTCGAGATTCCAGTTTCCAGATATTTTAAGCCAAATTTAAAGTTCAAAAGAGTGGTTCCTTATCTTAAGTATGATTCTTTGATGTTTAGTAATCTTAAATCTAGGGGGGTTGATAGGTTTTTTAATTTGTCAAAGAAAATAGCTCAAAGCTGGCCCGAAAATAAAGTTCCATTGCTTAATTTTATGTGTCATAATTGGGATTTTGAATCTAGAAATGATATTAAACTTGTTACTCAATATTTTAATAAATTAGAAGAAAGTTTTAAAGTACAGTTTTTATCACTTAAAGATTATCAAGGACTTGTAAAAAATGAGTGAGTTTCCAAAAGTTTCGGTTGTTGTTTTAAGTTGGAATAACTTAGACATGACGTTGAATTGTATAAATAGCGTTTTAATAACTGATTATCCTAATTTTGAAATTGTGCTTGTTGATCAAGGTTCTGAGCCAGAGGCTATTAGCTCTTTGAAAAGAAACTATACTAAGAACGAGAAAATTAAATTGATTTTTAATGAAGAAAATGTTGGTTCTGCCGAAGGTCGTAATATTGGATTTAGGAATTCTTCAGAGGAATCTAAGTACGTAGCTTTTTTTGATAATGATACAGTTATCCCTAAAGAGTATATTGGTCGGCTGATTGAGGTTATGGAAACCAATGAAAATGTTTATGGTGTTAATGGATCTTTTTCTGATTTTTTAGAGGGTTATCCTGGAAGAAACACTACTTTGACCACTGTTGCTTTTGATGCTCCTTATTTTGATAAGTCACTCATAGGTAAAGCGCTTAGAGAGTCTGTTGCTCTAACCGGATCCGGTTGTATGTATGATAAGGATTTTATTATGTCTGAACCATTTTTTGCAGATTACTTTTTTGGCGGAGAAGAAATTTATCTTGGTTTGCTTGTTTATCTAAGGGGTGGGAAGTGTATGAAAGTGCTGGATGCTCCATATACACATTTGAGTCAGAATACTTTCCAAAGAACTAAAACTTCTTTATCTGCATTTCATGCAACCAAAAATAGACTCATGAGTTTGTTTTTGTTTTTTGAGAAGAAAACTTTGTTTAAACTTCTTCCATTAATCTTTGTTTCTCAGGTTTTCTACTTTTTTTATTTTCCTAAACAAATGGGGTCAAAAATTAAATCTTATTCTTGGCTGATTAAAAATTTTGATAAAATTAGAGAGAGGAGGAGAATTTTGCAAAAAGGGAGAAAAGAGGATGATAAGTATATTCTTAATCATATGAGCGGGAAGTTTCAGGATTCTGGAATAATAAGTGGAAGTTTTCTAAAGAAGATTTTAAATGGATTAAATTTTCTTTTTGTATTATACTGTAGATTGTTTAGAATTCCTGTTAAGGAGGTTTTGCTTAATGAAAAACGGAAAAGCAGATTGGTTTAGCAAGACTTGGTACAATGAAGATAAGAATTTAGTATATTTTCTTACAGGCAGGATAGTTTTGGATTGGATTAATTCTGAAAGTGCGTCTAAGTTACTTGATATTGGTTGTGGATATGGTGGTTTTACAAAAATATTGAGTGATAAGACTAATCTTAAGATCACAGCTATTGATATGGAAGATGAAGCAATTTCTAAGACTAAGGAGAAACTTTCTGGTACAGATGTTGTTGTTGAAAAGCAAGATGTTTTGAATATGAGTTATGGGGATGAATCTTATGATATTGTTCTTAGTACAGGTTATACCTCTGCTGCAACACTTCCAGGGGCAATAGGGGAAGTTAAGAGAGTCGTTAAACCAGGAGGTATTTTAATTTTAGATTATTTGCGATTTTACAACATGTATTATCTTTTTTCTGGCAATTTATTTAAAAGATTGTTTAGATATCTGAGTAAGAAAGATACAGATCAGTATTACTTTGGAATATTTGGGTTGAGAAATTATTTAGAAAAGGAAGCCGGTCTTAAGATAGAAGAAATCAAATCTTTTTATACGTATCCTCCTTTTTTGAAGTCTAATAAATCTAAATTTTTATTTGAGAAAACAATCGGTAGGGTTTTGAAACCTTTCTTGGCGAGGGTTTTAATTTTGAAGCTTAGAAAAGTTAAATAATTTTTTTTATTTTTAGTAAGATGTAAGATAATAACTTGAATAGTGAATATGGTAGTTTGTTTAGGATTATGTGTTCTTCAAATCCGATTGGTTTTCCACCCATAGATTCTTTAAACTTTGCGACCCTATCTGTTTTTAATGATGGACCGTAATTTACAATTTCTAAATTTTTTTCTTTTGCGAATTTAATCATGTTGTAATAAAGAAAGTTGTTTGGTGCAAATTCTAAATAGTTTTTGTCAGATGCTGCTAAATGGTTTGTTATCATGTTTTTGTAAATCATCATTGTCCCACCTGCAATTACCTTGTCTTTTGAATAAACGTTAAACAAACTGTAGTTTTTGTTTTTCATTAGTTTTTTTAACGAATCTAAAGAACTTTCCTTACTTTTGAATTCTTTCATTTTATTTTGATAAATTGGATAGAATTTTTTTAACTCTTCTTTTGAGTTTGATATTTTTAGTTTTAAATTGTTTCTTTCTGCTTTTTTTATTGCTCTTCTTGCTCTTGATTCTAATTCTTTGTTAAATATTTCTTTTATTGTTTTGTCTTTTATGTTTAGTATGAAAGTTTCTGGAACTGTTTTCTTCACTTTTGCATTTAATTTATTTATTCTTATATATGTTGCTTTACCTGTTTTCTTTATTAGCTCTTTTATAATTTTTCTTACATTTATATTTTCTTTGGTTACAATTCCTTGTGAAGAGTATCTTTTGAATAGAAAAATATTTTCTTTGAATAATGAGATAGTTGCTATTAGTTTATTATTTTCTTTTATTAGAAAACTTTCTAAATTTCCTTTGTTTTTTTCTAAAAAATCTATAAAGTCGGTTTTATGCTCAAATCTTCCGTTAGGTGTTTTGTCTACAAAATTATTCCATTCTTCTTTGTTGTTCTTATCTAGTTTTTCGAAAGTTAGCATGTTTTTTGGTGTTTCATAATACTTAAAAAGATTTTTAATTTTTTCCCTATATGAGAGTTTTTTTGACTGGTCCGGGAGACGCAGAATACCCTAGTTTTTATTATCAGTGTAAGAAAGCATTTGAAGCTCTTGGTCATGAGGTTGGATTTTTTAATTACAGAGCTTCTAAATTTGGAAGACTTCCCGTTGCTAGAACTCTGGTGAGCAATTCTTTGAAAAAGGAAGTTTTGAAGTTTAATCCAGATTTACTTTTAGTCATAAAGGGAGAGATTATTCCAAAAGGAATTATAAAAGAAATTTCTTCTGCAGGTGTGAAAACTGCAGATTGGACATTAGATAGTCCCTTTGGTGATTTTTATAGTTATAATAGGATAAAAAATATTTCAGAATATGATTTCTTTTTTGTTTTTGATCCCTATTATTTGAAAAAGTTAAGAGAAATAAGTGCAAATTCTTTTTATTTACCTGCAGCTGCAGACCCCGAGGACGCCCATAAACCAATTATTCCTTTTAATGAAAGAAAATATCCTTATGAAATTTCTTTTTTGGGTTCTTATGAGCCAGAAAGGGAAGATTTGATGGAAAAATTAGGAGATTTTAATGTTCAAGTTTTTGGTCATAATTGGAAGAATAAAAGAGGTCTTGTTAAAAATCTGAAAAGAGAATATTTGTCAGGCGTTAGTGCTGCAAAGCTTTTTAATTCTAGTAAAATCAATTTAAATCTGCAAGCTTTACATGGGAAAGAAAGCCTTAATCTTAGGACGTTTGAGCTTCCAGCTACTAAAAGCTTTCAACTTGTGGATTATAAATCTGAGTTGCCCAATTTGTTTAAAATAAATAAAGAAATTGTTTGTTATTCTGATCTTGATGATTTAAAAGAGAAATTAAGATTTTATTTGGAACAACCTGAAAAGAGAGATAGAATCTCTGAAGCTGGATATCAGAGAGTTTTAGAAGAACACAAAGTTGTTGATAGAATTAAGACTATGTTGAAAATTATGAATTTATAACTTTTAGTAGGGCTTCTCCAGTTTTTTGTATCGAAAATCTTTCTTTGAATAATTTATATCCATTGTTCGATATTTTATCTTTTAGTTTTTTATTGTTTTTTAGTTTAGTTATCTTTTTAGCCAAATCTATATGATCATAAGGTTTACATAGGAGGCAATTTTTTTTATCTTCGAATACTTCTCTTATTCCAGGAGTGTCACTTGTTATTAACGGTTTTTTTGATGCTATTATTTCATATGCTTTGTTTGGGATGACGTTTTTTGCTTTTTGTGAATCTCCAAATACCCCTAGACAGATTTCGCTTTTTTGAATCTCTTTTGCAAGTTCTGTTAGACTTACATTTTTATTTATGAATTCTATGTTTTTTATGTTAAGTTTTTCTGCTTCTTTTTGTATTTTTTTGCTTTCGTCTCCTTCTCCAATTATTTTGAATTTAATTTTTTCTTTTTCTAATTCTTTTGCAGCCCTTATTATGTGCTCAATTCCTTGAAGGGGTATAAATGTTCCATGAAATTCTATTTCTTTGTTGCTAGGTATTTTAGATGGTTTAAATATTTCGTCGTCTGCGCCAACGTATACTTTGCTAAACTTTGATTTCTTTAATTTAAATTCTTTACAGAAGTATGCTATGTGTTCATTTGTATCTAATATGTTGTGGTTTGATAGTAGACATGATACTTTATCTCCCATTTTTAGCAATTTTGCTTTTATGGTGTTTTTCTTTACCTTTTTTCTGTCTAGTACAAGATTTTCATAATCTGAAATGAATACGTCGAAGATTATTTTTTTCCTATGAATTGGTTTTGTTAACCAGCTTGTGATTAGTACAAATTTTCCAGTGACTATGATTTTGTCGAAGTCTCTTTTTAGAATTCTTTTTATTAATTTTAGGTATTTTAATTTTCCTTTTGGCAAATATATTGAAGTGTTTATACTGTTTGATTTTAATCCCTTGTAGAATATCCTTCCTCTTGAATAGAAGTTGATATCATATACGCCTAACATTAAGATTTTCATTTGTTATCTTTTTATATGCAGTTAAAACTTTCTTTGCAATATCTTCTCCATTATATTTTTTAGCTTCCTTTATCAACACCTCTTTTTTTATTTTTCTTAAATCTATTTTATTTAGTATTTCTGTTAACTGTTCTATGTTTCCAGGTTCAAAAAAATATCCATTTTTTTTATCTTTTATTATGTCTATGGTTCCACCTATCTTTGATGAGACAGGTATGCATCCTGCAGCCATTGCTTCAACCAATACCCTACCAAATGCTTCGGGTATTTCTGAAGGGAAAACTAGCACGTTGCTTTTTGATAAAACTTCAGGTATTTTTTGATAGTTTCTTTTTGTATTTAAATTTACTTTTAGGTTGTCCTTTTCAATTCTTTTTTTTATTTCTTGTTCGATGTTTCCTGCTCCGTATAGGTTGCAAACGTAGTCTCTTTTTAATTTTTTTAATGCTTTAAGTAGGGTATAAATTCCTTTAAATTTTGTGTAGCTTCCCAAGTACGTTATTCTTAGTTTGTCGTTCTTCGCTGTTGTTTTCTTGAATTTTTCTATTTCAATTATGTTTGGCATTACTGTTATTTTGTTTTCTTTTACACCCAGCAATTTTAGTCTTCCTGCTAAGAAATTACTTATTGGCAGGAAATGGTCGAATTTTTTTAGAAGTTTGATTCTTTTTTTGTATGCTCTGAATAGATATCTTCTAAATATTGGATTGTGTTTTATGAAGAAATAGTTCTTTGTTTTTGCAATATATTTTGAGTTTATGAACTCTTTTTTGAAATCTCTATAATTTATTTTTTTATCATATAATGATTTATTTTTGTAGATTAAATCACCTTTTGGACAGAAGAAGACTGGGGAATTTGAGTGCATTATTTTTGGTATTTTAGTTTTTATTACCCCGTATGCAGATGTTGTATTGAAATAATGGATGATGTCAAAATTATATTTTCTTATTAGTTTTTTAGTTTCTTTTTTTACTGAGTTTGGAAATGCCAATGTTCGTTTTATATTTGAGAATATTGATGAAGGATTCTTTCCAGTTTTTAAGTTTCTATGAATGTTTATTCCTTCAATTTCTTTCGATCCTTTTGAATTTGAAGTTAGTACATGTATTTCTACCCCTCTTTTTATCAAGTGCTTTGCTAGCAAGAAACAACTTATTTCACCACCCCCCTTAACATTTGGTGGGAAATATTCAGATATGAATAGCACTTTCATTTTTGTATACTCCTTCTATTCTTTTAGCAATTAATTTCCAGTCATATTTTTTTACCAAATTGTTTCCTTCTTCTATTTTTTGTTTGTAAATTTTATTGTTTTTTAGAAGAAATAATAGTCTATTTGCCAAATCTTTGGGATCTTTGTTTTTGAAGATAAACCCACCCTTTCCTTCAATTGTTACTTCTTTTAGGACTTCAATATCAGAGCAGACGTAAGGGGTCCTTGATGCCATTGCTTCTAGGAGAACTATTCCAAATCCTTCTAGAATACTTGGTAAGCAAAAAATATGTGATTTTTTTAGATATTTTATAACATCTTTATGTTCTTTTACAAAACCTTTGAATTCTATGTTTTTTTGTAAATTTAATCTATTTGCTAAACTTTTTAGATTGGTTATTTCGTCACCCTTTCCGATTACTATTAGTTTTATAGTTGGAATTTCTTTTTTTACTATTGCTATTGCTTTAATTAAATCTTGAACTCTCTTTTTTGGTGTTAATCTTGAGATGGAGCAGACTGTTGGTTCTTTGAATTTTGTTTCCTTTTTTGTGTATGATTCTATATTTATTCCATTTGGAACTATTATTGTCCTTTTTTTTATTCTCTTTGCTGTGAAATTACTTACTGAAATTATTTTATTCCATCTTCTTGAGAGTGTCCACCTTTCCCATATTTCTCCAAGTATTCCAGTTATTAACCCTTTATTTTTAATCCATTCACCTAGCCATGTTTCGTGATATGTTGCGATACTTTTGGATTTTGTTTTTTTTGAAGCATAGAATGCTGGTAAGTAGCTTATGAAATTGTAACCTTCTATTACATCTGCCTTAATCTTTTTTGCGATTTTGTATGCTGCTATTGAGAATTTTAATCTTGAAAGAATATCTCCTTCGTTTGAATACTCATGACTTTGCCCTGCTCTGTAAATCTTTATGTTTCCAATATTATGTTTTCTTTCTTGTCCATTTTTCCAAGAGGTAATTACTATCATTTCATGTTTTTTTGACAGTTCTTTTGCTATGTTAAAGCATCTGGATTCGGCCCCCCCAGTTATGTCCCCTTCTCCATGATAAGGGAAATATTCAGTAATGTATACTATTCTCATTTTTTGATTGCTATTGTCCTAACTATCTTTGTTATGTTTCTTTCAATCCTTGTTTGCTTTGCATATAATCTAAATATCATATATGCTAAGAGTATTAGTCCTGAATAAGTTATTAAGTCTACACCACGCTCTATGCCAAGAAATTCTGAAATGGTTGTTGAAACTCCTGGATATAGTAAAACTATTATTGCAATTCCCCAGAAAATTAACCAGAAGAATGCTTCTTTTTCCCTTAAATTTTTGTCTCTTATGTTTATGAACACTCTGCTGAATGCAAATAAACTAAAGATTACGAATATTATTTGTATTATTGTTAACATTTTAAACTCCCAATTTTTTCATGAACATTTTTGATACAATTTTTAATGAATCTAATTTACCCTGTCCCTTTCTTCCTTGCTTTAGCGATTCTGCTGTATAAACTATTGTTACAGGGATTTCTTTATACTTAATTTTTTTTCTTTTTATTTCTTCAACTATTTCTGAAGCATGTTCCATTTTATCCATTGTTATTCTTATTTTCTCTGCTGCATCTCTTGAAAATGCTCTGAAACCGTTATGGGCATCAGAGAGTTTTATTCCATAGAACATTCTAATTATTAGAATTGCACCCTTGAGCATAATTTTTCTTTTAAATGGTATTCTTTGTTTATTTAAGAATCTTGAACCTAGTGTTGCTTCTGCTTCGTTGCGTATTATTGGAAGAATCATTTTTTGTATTTCTTCTGCCTTATGCTGGCAGTCTGAATCGAAATGAACTAATATTTCTGCTCCGTTTAGGAGTGCATAGCTCATTCCTGTTTGAAGTGCAGCCCCCTGTCCCCTATTTATTATGTGTCTTAGGGCATGTACTTGCATTTCCTTTGCTATTTCAAAAGTTTTGTCTTTAGAGCCGTCATCCACTACAATTATGTTGTTGTATCCTTCTTTTCTTAGATTGTCTATTGCTTTGCCTATGTTTTTTTCTTCATTGAAAGCAGGAACAATTATGGAGATATTCATTATTTCTGGGAAAGAAATTCGTTTTAAATAGTTTATGAAGGATTTTTGATAACACTTATATAATCTATTTCTTTGTTCTTTTTATGTCTGAAAAATCAGGAGATTTTGGTAGTAGGGAATTTCTTTCGTTTGTTTCTAAACATTGGAAGGTGATATTGTTTTTGATTGTTTTGATTTTTGCTTTTTATTTTAGGGCTTATCATATTGATTATCCAGTTACAGGATATCACAATTGGAAGGAAACTCATTATTTGACAGAGGCCAGAAATTTTGCTGATAATGGTTTTTTTGAACATGGTTTTTTTGTTCCAGAGTGGGATTATCCTTCAATAAATGAGAATCCTAGCGGGGCACATACGGATAGTTTTCCGACCACATCAATAATTGTAGGGTTTTTGTTTAATCTCTTAGGGGTTAGTTTGTCAGGGGCGCGGCTAGTTAGCATATTGTTTTCTATAGGGTCTATTATTTTGTTTTATTTGATTGTTAAACTTCTATTCAAGAGGGAAGATCTTGCTTTTATTTCCGCATTGGTATTTGCTTTAAATCCGCTTGCTATTTTCTTTGGTAGGCAAGTTCAGCTTTTAGGTCCTGCCCTGTTTTTTTCACTTGCCGGTATTTATTATTATATAAAATGGTTTAAGGAGAGAAGTTGGAAGAATACTGTATTGTTTAGTATTTTTTTGATGCTTGGTATAATGACTAAGTATAGTTTTATACTATTTGCAGTTCCAGTAATACTTACTTATCCCTATAAAATATTGAGAGATAAAAAGTATTTGAGTAAACATTTATTTTTTGTTTTTATTGGATTGCTCTCTTTTTTATGGTTTAAGTATAGCTCTTCAATTTCTAAAAGTATTGGATCTCAATTTGAGGTTGTTGAGTTTGGTGTGTTGTTTAACTCTGATTTTTGGAGGATAATGCTTTCTTTTGCAAGAGATAATTATACTTTATTGGGGTTAACCTTTTTTGTTTTTGGAATTCTCTTTTGGTTTTTTATTGTTAAGGTTAATATGAAATCTTTTGAATGTAAATTTATTAATTCTTATCTTATTGGTTCTGTAATCTGGTTTGTATTTATGGCTCAAAAAATGCAAGGTCATAATTATCATCAATATCCTTTGTTACCTTTATTTGTGTTTTTTGTTTCGTTTTTTATCTTGTCTGCTTCTATGACCTTGGCTAAAGTTATCAAATTTAAAAAGTTAAAGTGGATTTTTGTCTTTATAATTTTTTCTTTGCTTATCTTACCTTCTTTTGCAGCTAAAGATAGAATGTTTGATACTCAGTTTGAAGGTTTGGATGTTGCTGGAGAGTACATAAAGGAACATAAATTAGAGGGAGAGAGAGTGATGCATAGTAGCCACCAAGCTTATGGTTTGTTATGGCATGGTGATATAAAGGGAACAAGAGGGATTCCTTCAACTGTGGAGGATATTCAATTTGCAGAAGATAATCTTAATGCTAGTTGGATTTTTGTCTATGCATGGGATTTTGGTATCTTTCAAGATGATAGAGTGGAATACATCTCTCAGAATTATAAATTAGCCCAAATTGGGTTTAATATGCAAGGTGATCAGTTTAGTCCTGTTTATCTATTGTTTAGAAAAGGTGGGACCTTTGATTTTTCTTCTATTAATTTGCTTGTTTCCGCCAGATTAGATGCTGGTGAATTTGAAATTAAAGAGTATGAGTTTAGCGATGGACGTATGCATGAATTGTATTATGTTAATTTAGAATGAAGAAAGGAAAACTTTTGATTTCAGGGATATTAACTGTTTTGTTAGTTACTGTTTTGTTAAGTAATATTGATTTTTCAGAATTTAAAAGTGTTTTTTCTAATTTATCTTATTATGTTGTTTTTATTGGTTTTTTGCTTTATACTTTGATTTATGTTTTTCGGTCGTTTAGACTTGGATATGTCCTTGAAAAGAAATTTAAATTTAAGGAGCTATTTAGAGTTATAAGTTTGCATAATCTCTTTAGTCAAGTTCTTCCATTTAGATCTGGTGAGCTTTCTTTGGTTTATTTGTTAAAGAAAAAGGGGGTTGATAGTTCCAAATCTATTTCTTCTCTTATTTTTTTAAGAATTTTCGATTTTTTGTCTATCTTTTTTCTATTGATATTTTCTTTGCTCTTTGCGAAAAGTGCTTATTTTTTATTGGTAGGTAATTTCTTTTGGTTGTTCCTGCTTTCATTTTTTATCTTTTCTTTGTTTGTTGTTTTCTTGTTTAAACCAGCCAAATTTTTTGGAGGAATTATCAATTTGATTTTATTTTTTAAGCTTAACAAATACAAATTCTTTTGTAAGGGTTTGTCTTATTTAGAGAAAGTTTCTGATTCTTTTTCTTCTCAGAAAAGGAATTTATTTTTTGTTTTTCTGCTATCTCTTTTGGTTTGGATTTCTTCTTTTGTATTTACTTATTACATATTGAATGGACTTGGTCTTGAAATTTCTTATTCTTATTTTATTTTTGCAATGTCTCTTATTTTGATTTTTAGTAGTTTGCCGATTCATGGCATCTTAAATTTTGGAACTCAAGAAACTTTTTGGACAGTGGTATTTCTTGCAATTGGTGTTGATAAAATTATGGCCATATCCTCTGGATTTATAGTTCATGGCTTGGTTGTAATATATTTCTTATTTTGGGGGATTGCTAGTTATTTTATTAAATAGTTTTTGTTTTAATCACATCGTTGTATAGTTCTATGTAGTTTTGTGATATATTTTTGACATCAAATAATCTTTTTGCCCGTTTTCTTCCTAATTTTCCTGCTTCTTCTATCTTACTTGGATTTTTTATGAAATATTCTATTGCTCTTTTTATTTGCTTACTGCTTCTTGGGTTAAGTGTTATCCCCGTTTTACCTAGGACTTCAGAACAAGCACTTCCTTCTCCACAAATTACAGCCATATTTTTTTCCATTGCTTCTGCAATTACCATACCAAAACTTTCTTGAGTGGAAGGTAGTATGAAAATCTTCGAAATAGCGTATAATTCCTTTAATTTTTTTTGATCAATCCAGCCTATAAATTGAATTTTATCTTTTATTTCTTCTGCTTTTTTCTCTAATTCTTCCCTATATGGGCCATCCCCAACAATGATTACCTTATATCCCTCTAAATTTAGATCTTTTATTGCTTCTATTATATATTGAACTCCTTTTCTTTCTAGTAACCTTCCTGCAAATAAGATTGTGTCTTCTTTTTCTTTTTCTACTTTTTCTTCTATATCTATTCCATTGAAGATTACATCTATTTTATCTGTGGTATATGTTTTTAAAATTAGATTTTTTAAATGTTCTGAAGGAGTTATAATCCTTTTTGCATTTTTTATTATCAATTTCCATATAGGGGGTAGTAATTTATGTCCTAGTTTGAATCTATCTGGATTATAGTTTGGGACGTCTGATCCATGTGAGGTAATAACATAATCTAGATTTCTTATTTTTTTTAATAGATAGGAGATAAATCCTGTTGGAATAATAAAGTGTGTATGGTTAATGTCATATTTATTTTTTTTTGTTAATTTTAATGCTTTCATAAATGCAGTTGGTAGATAAGTGAATAATTCAAAAGTTGTACTATATTCTTTATTTTTTCTTATACAAGGAACTCTATAAACATTTATGCCTTCTATATTTTCGTATGCTTTTAGTCCCTTGTAACCCATTGTTACTAAATCTATTTTGTGTCCTTCTTGGATTATCCTTCTTGCAGTATCAAAACATAAAGGGGCAGCACCACCACCTAAAGGCGGAAATTCGAAATTTAACATTAGTATTCTCATTTTTTTATTGAATAACTTTCTTCATCCTTGTAATATATTTTTATTAAAATGTCTGCTAAGATACCAAACATAAAGAAAAATGTTCCTAGAAGTATTAGCAGTATAGAAAGTAGGAGAAGAGGTCTATTTGCTATTGGTTCTCCTAAGAATAATTTTAGATATGTTAAGTATAAACCAAAAATAAATCCAATTGTGCTTGTGAAAAAACCAACACTACCAAAAATATGCATTGGCCTTCTTGAGTATTGCATCCAAAATTTTAATAATGCCATGTCAAATAGACTTTTTAGCGTTCTCGAAAATGTATATTTTGTCTTTCCATGAATTCTCTTTCTGTGCCTTACTTTTATTTCACCTATTTTGAATCCTTTTGATTTTAGTATAATATGTATGAACCTATGCATTTCACCATAAAGATTTAATCCATTTACTGATTCTTTTTTGTATGCTCTTAATGTGCATCCTGAATCGTGAAGCCTATCTTTTAATATTATTCTTCTTAGTGCTCTTGCACCTAAAGATATGAACTTTTTTGAAACTGTGTCTTTTCTGTTAATTCTTTGGCCAGCAACAATATCATATCCTTCTTCTAGTTTTTTTAATAGTCTTGGTATATCTCTTGGATCATTTTGTAAATCACTGTCCATTGTGATTATAACTTTTCCAGATGAAGCCTTTATTCCTGCATCTAGTGCTGCTGTTTGTCCAAAGTTTTTTCTAAATGTTATTGTTTTTACTTTGTTGTCTATTTCTTTTATTGAGCTTATTATAACCGAACTTCTATCTGTTGAACCATCGTTTACAAAAATTATTTCATGAGTTTTGGGTAAGTGATTTAGAACTTTCTTTATTTCTTTGTAAAGTATTTCTATATTTCTTTCTTCATTGTAAATTGGTAATACTATTGAAAGGTCTACCATTTTATAGTCCATGTGTATATATCAAATCCATCAACACCAATTTGGTGATCAAATAATTCAAAATGATCTAAATTTTCCCCCTTATAGAAATATAGTTCTGTGAAAGTGCTTTCTATTAATTCTTCACTCATAAGTCTTGATTTTGATTCTTCTGGGAAGTATGCTATTGCTATGTTGTTTGTTCCTTCTGTTGAAGTATAGACTCTCTTATCATCTCTGTATTTTTGAACTTGCATTAACCCGTTTTCGGTTTGTATTGCAGCTACGTTATTGGTTAAATCTATTATTGCTCCATTACTGCATGTTGCTGTGTTATTTCTTATTTGACAAGATCCTTCGTGCGAATAGCTTGGGTATGGCGCAATCCAATTGTTTGCTTCAGTGTCAGGTAAACCATTTAATTCATTAAAGAATAAAGATGATTCTTCCTCAGAGTATCCTAATCTATCCGATATAATGTTTATTGAGTTTTCTTTATTGTTGTTTCTTATCGTATTGTACATAAATGATCTTTCAAAATCCCAAGAGCCAAAATGTGCCCAAACTCCAGATTTGGCAACCATGTCTTCTGAAGTAATAAATACTGCAGGCGGTGCCGAACAATGTGTTTTTTCTAATATTTTCTCTGGATCTTCTAAATGCTGATTTAAGATAGTTCTTGCTGAGTTTTCATCTAGTAATACTATTTCATCTATTGTGCTTTTGGTTGTTAATGGATCTTCTATTTCTTCCAGGAGTAGATTGTATGCGTCATTTCCGCCACAATCTAACATTCTCAATAATCCAATTGCTTCATTTTCGTCATTTGTTAGAAGAATCTTTCCTACCCAATGTGCAGGGGGTCTATTTTGTGATGCTCCATCAAAGGTTACTGCCCTATCTGCAATTGCTTTGAACCAGTGACCGAAATCCCACCATGAAGTTATAATTGTGTTTTCTGGAGTTTCTTCTTTTATTTTTGTGAGTGCACCATACCATGCGTCGTTCATTGATGGTGCTTGTTGTTTTGAAGAAATGTTTGCAGATTTTATTAATGGTATAAAGCTCAAAATAATTATGATTATGAGTAATGCTGAAACCAACTTCTTTTTTATTTTTAATTCCTTTTCTGACCAGTTTGTTATGAAATTGTAAGCTTTTGCTGAAAAAATACCAATACCTGCTGCAAATACAGGTACCATGAACATTATGAATCGTATTCCTTTTGTTGTTGTGTAAAGTGTCCCTATGAACCATACTACCATTAGTATACCATATTTTATATCTAATTGTTTTTTATTCTTTTTTAGTAAAATTAGTAGTATTCCTATTGTTGCTATTGCAAAAAATAATTTTCCCCCAAGATTTGATATCACTCCAGGTATTGATATTGCGTTTAGTTCTGCTACTGTTGTGTATACGTTTGGCCAAAGTGTTGATTTTGCAGCTTCTTTAAGAAATACAATATCTATTGGAGATTTAAATGCACCTAAGAAAGTACCAAAACTTGTGAATAAAGTTACAAAGAGGGCAGATGAACCTATGAAATACACCATTGTTTTTACAAGATTTTTTGTTTTTATTTTTTTGAATACTTCTTTTTTATGTTTTATTAGCAAATATATGAAGTAAATTCCCATGCTTGCTAGAATAAAGTCTAAGACGTACCACCAACCACCCCATGCAAATGCAAAGATGCCTGAAAATAGTCCAGCTAAAACTCCTGAGATCATTTTATTTTTTTTGTTTGTTGTTGTGAATGATTCTAAGAACAGCCAGATTATTACTAATGGAAAAAATATGCTGTATGCGTCAGTATCTGAAAACCCTGCAGGGGTTCTTGAAAGAAATGCAGAATGTATTGCAAGAATTGATGCAGCTATTGTCCCACCAAGGTTTCCACCTATCTTTCTTGTAATAAAGAAAAGAGGAATTGTTGATAATGCTGCAAAGATTAGTGGTAGAATGAACATAGTTTTCATTAATGAATCATTTCCAAATAATGAACTTATTTTATGTGCATATGCTCCAATGACTGAGTGGAAGTCGTTTGATGTTTCTTTTCCATTTGGAGCCAACATATGATTGTCAAATGGTTTTCCATCTACTAATTCATCCCCCACGTGTCCATTGTCTAAAACATTTTGTGCTTGCCTATAGTAGTGATAAGGATCTATTGCTAGAAGGTATGTTTGTCCTGATTCGTCTTGATAGTAACTTTTAATTTGATTTGTAATCTGTTCTACTTGTTGTTCTATTAGTTCTCTATTCGAGGCTACATATTCATTATATCTTTGTTGTGTTAAAATATTAAGTGTATTTTCATCGATATTCGGATTTTCAGCTATTATTTGATTTTGAATTTGTGATATAATATTATTTTCTAGTGAGTCTTCTGCCATGTTGTTTGCAAATGGTAGATCGTATGTATATGCCCTAAAGAAAACTGCCAAGATTATTGGAATCAATATTAATAGAACTATTTTGTGTTTGATTATGAATTTTTTAGGTTTCTCTAAGCTTTTCTTTATGTTTTCTAAATTGAAATCAATTTTTAACTCGTCTTCCATCTTTTTCTAGACTTTGGTTAAGGTTATAAATGTTGTTGTAATTAATTTTCAATATGCCAGCGTGGCGGAATTGGTAGACGCGCGGGTCTCGAAAACCCGTGTCTTCGGGCATCCAGGTTCAAGTCCTGGCGCTGGCGTATAAACTTTTTAAAAGTTTAATCAAAATGTAAAAGATTAATCAAAGAGAAAGGTTTTTTAATGAGTAGTTTGTTTTATTTCTTTGGAGGTAATTTAAATGGATCCAGCACCCTTATACGCACCAGCTAAGAGCACTACAACTTTCTTGATTGCTATAGTTGCGTTGGTAGTTTTGTTTATTCTTTATAAAATTTGGAAGAAATAATTATTCTTCTGTTAGTTTTTTTATCATTACAGCGAACGCTGGTCTAGTTATGAAAACTCCGACAGTTACACCGATTATTGTTATTAGTGCAAATCCTCTTAGAAGTCCTGCTCCTGCTCTGAGTAATGGAAACATTGCTGCTAATGTTGTTACGTATGCTGCAAAAATTATGAAAAATGCTTTTTTTAATTTTTCTTTCCATTTGTATGAATAGCCAGATTCTTTAGTCGTTACTTCGTCTATAATTACTATGTTATCGTCTACACCAGTACCAACTGCTGCTATTATACCTGCTATTGCTGCCAAATCTAAATTATATTTTGTTAATGCAGATATTCCAAGGATTATAACTACTTCGGATAATAATGCTATAAAAACTGGAATTGAAATCTTTAGATTTCTATACCTTGCAAATATTACTACAGAGACAGCCAGTATTGCTAGTAGTCCCATTATAATGGCGTTTCTTACAAATTCTTCTCCTAAAACTGGAGATATTGTGTCAAATTTTACTATTTCTAAATCAACAGGCAGTGATCCTGTAAGAAGAATTGTTTGTAGTTTGTTCATTCCATTTATGGCATCTAGAACTGCTTCCTGTTCAGTTTCTCCTACACCAGGGCCAGATATTTGGATCTGTGTTGCTTTTATTCCCCTTAAATCTGAACCAATATTAAGACTATCAACTAATTCTCCGTCTAAGTAAAATTCAATCTGTTCTGATAGATAATTGTCAACAACTTCCAAATCTCTTGTTACATCTGCATGTCTCTGAGCTGCTGCATCGCTTAGATGAACTAAAAATTCAAATCTGCAGGCATATCCTTCTTGTGTTTCCGAACATTGGCTTACTCCTGAACATGTTCCATCATTTCTACATACAAAAGTTATATCTTCCCCACCAGAAAATACTGTTTGGTTTTGTATTTTTGCTTCAAATAATCCTTGTGATGCAATTAATTCAGAAACTTCTTCTTGTGTAGCTCCTGCGATTTCTACGATAACATATTTTTCTTCTTGACCACCAAGTAAGGTGGATTGCCCATCTGCTTTTCTTATTTCAATGTCAGATAGACCATATGTATTCAATCTATATTCCATAATCTGAATTAATTCATCTCTTTGCTGTTCTGTTATCTGTGTTTCAGGTCTGAGAATTACTCTTGTTCCACCTTGTAGTTCCAATCCAAGTTTCAAATTTGTACTAGACGCTTCTTGTACTATTAGTCCTATGTCTTCTAGTGTTTTAATTATAATATACTCATCTTTATTTGTTTTAATTCTTATTGAGGAACCTTCGCCGAATTCAGATATTTTTTCTTGATAATCTTGTAGGCTTCGGATTTCTTCTCCATTTATTTCTAAAATCTTTTCGTAATTTGTTTGACTTGTGCTTTCTGAAGGTCCTTCAATCCCTGCAATTTCTGCGGCAGATTCTTCGACTACATTTTTTATTGTAACTCCTTTTGCATCCAATTGGGGATTTATTACTAATAGACTTCCCAGTATGAAAAGTATTAAAATTATTATTCTTGGTTTCTTAAGTAGACTCTTTATTTTCATTTTTCTTTACGTACCAAACAAGCAAACTTGTATTCATTACCCATGTTGAAATGAAATCGATTATTAGTGCTATGAGTATTATTCCGAACATTTGCTTTAGTGTTGCTGAATTTGTGAACATGAATGCCACCAAGAGGGCTATGAATGTTGTTATGGTCATAGTTATTCCTGTTTTGAAGGCAGATTTTATCCTTTCGAAAAGTGTTCCCATTTTGCTTCTTAGAACTTTTGTTGTTAGCAAGATGTCAGTGTCTATTGAGTAACCTATAACCATTAGAAATGCTGCTATCCCTGCTGATGAAATTTTTATTCCCATAAGACTAATTATGGCCAGTGTTCCAACTAAATCTAAAATTGCTGAAAATATTACTGCTAATGAAGGTATTAGTTTTCTGAAAGTTATTAGAACTACAATACCCATTAAGATCAAAGCAAATCCTAAAGCAAACATAAGTTCTCTGAAGAATGTTTGTCCCAAATTTGGTCCAACTTCTTCTAATGAAAATTCATTTATTTCAAAATTATCTCTTAGAAATGGCCTTATCTGATCTGCTGTTAAATCGGAGGCCTCTATTAAAACACCAATTCTTTCCGAATTTGTCATACTTGTTAGTTCTCTAATTGATATATCTGAATCTGGAAATTGTTCTTGGAATTGTGATTCTAAACTTTCTATATCTATGTTTTCTGAATAGACTGTTGATGTTACCCCTCCTTTTAACGAAATGTCTTTGTCTATGAAATGCCCATATTTTGCATTTTGTGATCCAAGAATGAATAGACTTGCCAGTAGAATTATAAGTGGTATTATCAATAATATTTTGTATTTTTTTATGTAGAGAGTTTCTAAAGACATGGTTTTCTTGATTTTCGATAGTATTTAAATAGTTTTGTTTTTGTTCTATTTTTATGATAGAAGTTTTGAGATTAGGACATAGAATTGCTAGGGATAAAAGGATAAGCACACATGTTGGATTGGTTGCAAGGGCTTTTGGTGCTTCTAAGTTGTATTATTCTGGGCAAAAAGATAGTTCTTTGGAAAATTCTGTGAAAAAAGTTGTTAATGATTTTGGTGGGAACTTTGAAATTGAACATGTTATTGGTGTTAGTTCTTTTATTAAGAAGAAGAAAAAAGATGGGTTCAAAGTAGTTCATTTGACTGTTTATGGTGAAGTTTTGGGAGACGTTAAACTTAGTGGGGATTTATTAATTATTGTTGGTGGAGAAAAAGTTCCTCCTGAAATTTATGAGTTGGCCGATTATAATGTTTCTGTTGGTTTGCAGCCACACTCAGAAGTTGCTGCTCTTGGAATTGTTTTGTATGATATTTTTGGAAATGAAATTTTATGTAAAGATTTTAAAGGGAAGATGAAAATTGTTCCACAGAAAAAAGGAAAGAAAGTTGTGTAGAAAGATTAAAATATGATTACTTTTGTTTTTGGTTTATGAAAAAGGGTTTGAAGTGGACATTAATCTCTGTTAGTGCTTTTGTTTTACTAATTATTTTTGGAGGTATGATTTTTTATTTTACTCAAATAAATAATGCTTTTATTAGTAAACCAGATATTCCAAAACCTGAAGTTGATATTGCTTATTTGTTGGCTAATCCTGGAACACAGATTATTTTTGAGGAACACATAGTATATCTTTCTAATGAATTTGGTTCTTACAAAATTCACGAAAGCAGTGGTGGGGATGCAGTTATTGTGTTTTATATGGTTGATATTGATACTGAAGTTGCTTTAATCCAAAATTATGCAGATTCAGAGGTTGTTGATGAAATCCCTGATGAATATGATCTTAGAATTTCTGGAGAGCAAATAGTTATTGCAAATCTGATTGAGAGTGACAATCTTGGGGATGATATGAAAGATAGTATTGATGCTGGAGAAATTGAAATTGAAATTATCTCTGATATGGGGACTCTTGCTTTGAAAGGTTACTTGGGTGTTTATGACGAGCTTTTTTAGAAAGTTTTAAATAACAAATTTTTAAGATATCTTTTGATGAGAGGTGGTTATTTAGTTTGGATTTTAGTTCTTTTGTTTGTTGGAATAGTTGGTGCATCTGTTAATGGTATTGATTTAACTTTAGATAGAACTGTTTATGGCGCAGGTCAAGATATTGGTGGTAATTTAGTTATAAATACTGATGAGGGAGATGAAGTTTCAGTTCATGAGCAAATAGGTGCGGCATTTGTTGATTGTGGTGATGGAGATGGTTCTTGGAATTATGTGTTATATGATCTTTTGAATGATGCAGGCCTTTTTAGTGGTTTAGAGTATATGTACTCTCAAGGAAATCAGCGTTCAGTTTTGGATGAAGAAGGGCTTTATGGGTTTAGATTTTCTTCTTCTGTTGATGAATTGGAGTTTGATTTATCTGGGGAAGGAGGTCCATTTTTTATTGATGTTGGTAATGATGGTGTTGCCGATTGGCAATATATTAGTGCATCAGATGGGTTTGGTAATTTGGTTTATCCTGGTGGATTTGAAAATATTAATTTGCCTAATAATCCTGATGAACGTCGCTTAGGAAATTGGGGGGTCTGCAATTGGTTTGATTTTGAGGTGAATGAATTTTTGGATAGTTTTGATATTAAAGTTAATGCTTATGCCAAGAGAGAAACTGTTGAAGGTTGGCTTGGTGCTGGCGTGGATGGCGGAGATGATTGCATTTTGAGTGGCAATGGGTGGGAGGATGTATCCACTGATTGGGTTCTTTTATCCTGTGAAGTTACTAAAGAGCTTAATTCCAATCATGGTAATCTGGTGTCTGTGGAAGTTTGTTTGAGATCACATCCATCTGGAAATGATGATTTTTTAGTTCCTGTTTTTTCTGGCGAAGATGATGAATATTTTTATATTACTCTGAATGGGCAAATTTTTTCTACAGATTTGCCTTCTCAAACTGTGTCTATAAAGAGCGATTCTCTTGTATCTGCTATTAATGATTATGAGTGTGAGAACAGTGATAATTGTTTGGTTCCTTTTAGGCCAATCATTGGAAATGTTGTAGGTGGTGATGAGGATGCCGAAGGAGAGGATCCTGAATTTAGTTCTTTTGGGAATTTTATTATGGACAATTTAAATTTGAGTGATTATGGTGGGAACATTAGGCATAGCTTTTATGATGTTGTGGAAAGTAGTAATGTGGTTGTTTTAGATGGTTTGAATATTCCCTTAGATGTTTTTGGATTAGATGTTCCAAATATTGTTATTGATGAATGTTCTTTTGAAATTGAGTTTGGAGAGCAATCTGACTTGGAAGTTTTTGAAATTAGGGAAGCTCCAAATGCAATAATTAATATTGATTCTATTTATTTTTTACAAAATCAAAATATTCTTTTTGATGGTAGCGAATCTAATGCTTCTGGCAATAGCACCATAGATAGTTATTTTTGGGATTTCGGGGATGGTACTAATTCTAGTTCTGTTAGCCCAACCAAATTTTATCCTTTTGAGGGTGAATATAATATTACGTTGACTATTAAGGATTCCGGCAATGTTACTGCGACTGATTCTATAACAATTTATATTGTTGATTTTGAAGAACATATTGAGAATAGAATAATTGAAATTAGAAATGGTCTTAGTGAAGCTGATGTTAATTTTTATTCAGTTAGTGATAGCGAGCAAATTGTTTTAGATTTGTTTGATGTAGACTTTGTTATTCTTCCGTCTCTTGTCGATGGGTTGGAAGCTAATTTTACATCTATAAGAGATAATGCTGATTTGACTGAAGCATATCGAAATTCTGTTTATGGTGTTATAGCTACGGAATTGGGAGATATAGCAATGAACACTCCTGCAGATATTAATTTGAGAAATACTACTTCTGTTGGAAATTATAATCTTGCTTTGCCAAGTGATGTTGATCCCTATTCAGGGGTTTCTAGTTTAACTAATGAACAGCGGAGTGAAATTTATGAATTCAATAGAGATAATGTTAATGTTGATGCCAAATTTGAATTGTTTAATATAGATTTTATTGATGGTTGGGGTGATTATATTTTAGTGAATAAAGATGTAACTGTTTCAGGTGGCAGTAATGATGTGTTGGTTGAATATTTATCAGATTATGATTTGGAAAAAATGTTTTATAATGGTGCTAGTGAGGATACTAGTTATGGTAATTTGTATTGGTCAGTTTATGGTTCGGTTGATATTAATTATCTAGTTGAGTCAAGTGAACTTGAAGTAATAAAAAGTGTTGTATTTTCTGATGTTGAACATACAGATGGTATATCTTCCAGTGATTGTGTCTGTGGGGATGGTAAATGTACTAAAATATCAAAGTTAAGTATAGACGAGAGTGATAAAAGTAGTTCTTACTATTGTGCTGAAGATTGTGGTGGCAAGATTCCTGTGCTATGGCTTACTGTTTTGGGAGCTATTTTATTATTTGGGTTATTGTATTTCTGGTTGTATAAAGGTCCCGGAAATTTACAGTCTTTGTCTAACAAACTTACTTTTAAATTATTTAGAAAGAAATTGTTTGTGACTGATAGGGATAAAGTTGTTTTGACTAATTATATTAATCATGCATTTAGAAGGGGATTTACTAGAATTGAAATTAGAACTGCTTTGATTAAGAAAGGATGGAATGGTTCTCAGATAGATGAGATATTTAGAAATCTTTAAATATCTGTAATTTGGTTATTTATTTTGAATGAAAAAGTTATTTTTGGTTGGGGTGATTTTAGTATTATTTTCTGGGTTTGTTAGTGGAGATACTGGTGGTGTTAATGATTGTGTTGTTACCAATGATGCTAGTTGTCCAGCAGGTTACAGTGTATTTCTTTGGCTTTCTAATGAAACAAATGCGCATGTTTCCAAAGTTGGATTTGAAGATAATGGTGACTACAAATTATGTTGTGACAGTAGTTTATCTGGTCAGGGGTTTAGTCCTCTAAAAGTTTATTCTGATGATAATTCTCATGTAGCATATTATTCTAAAGGAACTGACAGTGCGTTTACCTTTTCAAGTGATTATGAATGTTCTTTTTTTAGTGGGGTGTCTCCTGCTGATGTTTTTTGTGTACTTAGATTGAATACTGTTGAGAACTCTCATGTTGAAAGTTGTACTGCCCAGAGTGGATTTTATCCCGTTATCTTAGCTTGTTTTGAAGAAGGATCTGTGGAAGAAGAAGATTTATTTTGTACTGATATAAACGAAAATGCCTTTTGTGATGATCCTGGTTGTTCTTCAGGACAGAGTGAGACAATTTATGAGGATGCTACTGATTGTGGCAATGCACAGGTTTGTCACTTTTGTTTTGTACCAGATCCTGTAGATTATTGTTCTGTAGAAGAGTTTGAAGATGAATGTGATGCGTCTGATGATTCTGCTTGTGTAGGTGTGGAAATTTGTGATTTATCTACTTGTAAATGTGATGATCCTCAAGAGGAACCAGACGAACCGGGTTTTTGTGAGGGCACTTATACTCTTGGTGGGGATTGTTTGGTTTGTGAAGGAAATGGAGATGGTGTTGAATGTGGATTTTCTGATGGATATTTTGAACAGACAATTTATCATTATGAGTTAAGTATTAATGATTGTGAGGGGCATGGACTTTTGTTGTGTTTAGATGATGTAAGTAATTGTATATGGACTGATACCAGTTATGGATATTGCTTTTTAAATGTTGACGAAGATGTTCCCTTTTTTGATTATTTTTCTATAGTTTTTGCTTTGATTTTGATAACTTCTTATTATGTTTATGATAGGAAACGAAAAGGTTTATAAGACAAGATTTTTTCTTTGAAAGTATGCGTGGGTAGTATAGTGGTTAGTATAGCTGGTTTCCACCCAGCTGACCCGGGTTCAAGTCCCGGCCCTCGCATTTCTTTTTGCTCCGGTAGCTCAGCTTGGATAGAGCACTTCCCTCCTAAGGAAGGGGTCGAGGGTTCAAATCCCTTCCGGAGCGTAATCTATTTGTTTAAGATTAAATAATTAAAAAAAGAGAAAAAGTTTTTTATTTTAGTTCTTTGATTACAGCCCAACCTCTTGCTTGCCTGAATTCAAATGTTCTCTTATCTATTTGAAACTCTCCACTGTGGTATGCTCCATTCTTTTCTAAAGAATGCATAGAGTTACCCAAATAGAATATATCCTTGTTCCATCTGTATTTGTAAATAATATTATATTCTTCGTCATTTACTGTTATCTTATTTTTTCCTTTCCAAAGAGATAATCTACATCTTGAATTTTCTGCATCGAAATCACAATTTTTAGGTCTTTCTATTGTTACTTCTTGTGGTTCTGGTAATTCATTTATTGGCTTCTCTGGCAGTTCACATGGAAACTGCGATAGACAATATGAATTAGAAGCTGTGACTAGTCCACCAAACATTAGTAAAGCAATAATTCCAATCAATATTTTTTTCATTTTCCCCCCGTATTTTTCTGTTTATATACTAAATTGTCTATTATTTATAGTTTGCTATTTTTTTAGAAATCTTTAAATATCTGTAGTTTGATATTTTGCGTTAGTGATGAATAATTGATGTGATTTTAAACAAAACTTGTTATGCCCTTCCGGAGCGTAATCTATTTGTTTAAGATTAAATAATTAAAAAAAGAGAAAAAGTTTTTTATTTTAGTTCTTTGATTACAGCCCAACCTCTTGCTTGCCTGAATTCAAATGTTCTCTTATCTATTTGAAACTCTCCACTGTGGTATGCTCCATTCTTTTCTAAAGAATGCATAGAGTTACCCAAATAGAATATATCCTTGTTCCATCTGTATTTGTAAATAATATTATATTCTTCGTCATTTACTGTTATCTTATTTTTTCCTTTCCAAAGAGATAATCTACATCTTGAATTTTCTGCATCGAAATCACAATTTTTAGGTCTTTCTATTGTTACTTCTTGTGGTTGTGGCTCTTCCAAACATTTTGTTGGATCTGTACCAGGCACACACTTTGAAGTATCTTCTTCTTCTTCGAAGTCTAAGTAACTTATTCCACTTGGATCTTGGGCTACTGTTAATCCACCAAACATTAGTAAAGCAATAATTCCAATCAATATTTTTTTCATTTTCCCCCCGTATTTTTCTGTTTATATACTAAATTGTCTATTATTTATAGTTTGCTATTTTTTTAGAAATCTTTAAATATCTGTGGTTTGATATTGTGGGATAACTGGTGATAGATTGCAGATAAATATTGAAAAGAAGCATTTGGGATATTTTTGTTTGTTCCTAGTTTTAGTTGGAAGTCTAGTTGTTTTGGCTACTGTGCCCAATCCAGGACATTCCTTAAGTGAGATTGAAAATTGGGAGACTATTTGTACTGAAGCGAGGGTTGCAGATCCTTCTGATGTTTGTTATGATGATGTTGGTGAGGGTGGTGGGGATCCAGTTCCTAATTCACCACATACATGTCCTCCAATGAATGTACCTGTGTTTTTAGAGAGCTTAAATGAAATTGGGATTCTTACGCGTGGGAGTGCCTTGGATTGTGATATTTATCCAAATGGTGTGAGAATTTTTTATCCAGAAGTTAATAGTTTTGGTTTTTCTGGACAAGGTATAAAATATAATCAGTGTGATAATTATTGTAAAGAGTTGGGATTCCACCATGGTGATGTAGAATGTGATCAATCTGTGCCAAATCAAAATACGGTTTGGTATGATACTGGAAGGGGTATTTGGGCTAGCGAGTCCGGATCCAAATGTCAAGGATGTACCTGTTATGGTTTCACTCTTTTGTGACTTGTAGATAACTTTTTAAATCTTTAATTTATTTTGTTCTTATGGAAAAAAGAGGAGTATCTCCACTGATAATTAGTGTGATCTTGATAGGTTTTTCTTTTATGTTATTTATTACTTTTTTTTCTTGGAGTAGTACTTTAACTAAAGGTAGTATGGATAGTATTGATTTTAGTCCGAAGGTGTTGGATTTCAATGTGAAGTGGAGTGAAGAGACGTATAATGATTGTGAAGAAACTGTGAATAATTATTGTTATGTTTTGTTAGTCGAGAATAAAGAGGGGTATGATGTGAATTATCAAATTATAACCAAATCTTCTCTTGGTGTTGAAATTTCTGATGGATATAGCTTAAAGGGACATGAATCTGACTTGTTTGTCGTTTCTTATTCTAGATCTCTTGGTGAAGATGTTGAAGCTATTGTTGAAGCTATGTCTTGATTTCTAATTTCTTGTTTGTGTCTAGAGCATCCAAAAGTTTTCTTCCAATCTCTGAATGTTTGTGAACTTTGATCTGTCCTTTGTTTGAAATTATTGCAGCGAATAGGAAACTGTCTTCTAATTCAAATTCTGCATTTTGGTTTGCTTGATGTTTTGAGAACTCAAATATAAGATACTTCTTTGTTTCAGAAGTATTGTATTTTGTTGTCTCTTTTTTTTCTTCAAGTTCTTTTACTGAAAGTTTTATTCCAAGACTTTTTTCTATTTGATCAATTCTTTTTCCAGCGGTTCCAATTATTGCAGGTATGTCTCTTTTGGGTACATAAAGATTTGCTCTTGTTTGAGAGATTAATTCTATTCGTGCTTTGTTTGAATATTTTCTTATTTCTCTCATTAGCTGTTTTTCTGCAAGTTCTATTGTTGGAGATTTTTCAGTAGATACTGGAATAACAACAGTTTGTTCCCCATAAGAGTAAATTTCATATGATGGTTTGTTTTCAATGAAATCATATACTTCTATAACTGGTCTTGCCAAGTCTGATTCAGTCATTCCAGATGGAACTTTTACTGTTATTTGTAATGTTAGTACTGATGCAATCTTCCCAGAGTCCATAAATATAATCGTATCAATTACTGATGGAATCATACCGGTATCTAATCTTCCAATAAATCTTTGTACAGAATCAATTGCAGATGCAGAATGAATTACTCCTAAACAATTTGATCCGCCCAGTCTCAAGTCTGTGAATAATTTAAAATCTGGAGTGTCTCTAACTTCATCAAAAATTATATTATCTGGTCTTGATAGGAAAAGTATGTCATGGATTTCTTCTGAAGATGTGAAACTTTTAGAGTATTGTGTTATATCTTCTTTTAACTGCAAATCTCTAGGGGATTCTACTGTTTTTGTTATCTTTCCTTCCTTGTTATAGAATTCTGCAATTCCTTGTGCAAAAGTGGATTTACCTGAGCCCGTTTCACCGGCTATTAAAATCCCTCTTGCTTTTGTTTTTATTCTTTCTAAGATTTCTTTTGGTACTTTATAATCTTCTAATGAAAGTTTCTTTATTGGTCTTATTGCAGTGATTTCTAATCCGTCTGCTACTGGAGTTCTTACAATAACAATTCTGTAATTTTTATATTGTATTACACTGGAACCAGGTCTAGAAATTTCTATGAAAGATTTTGGATCCATTTTTGCTTTTTCTACAATATCTTTTGCCAATTCTTCCATTCTTTTTCTTGAAATCTTTTTCTTTCCTAGTTTTACCAAGTCCCAATTTCCAGGTTCTCCCTTTTTACCAACTGGAATGGAATCTTCTTTTAGGTGAACTGACATTGTTTTAACGTCAAAGAATTTTTCTATCTGTGCTTTTTCTACGGGTGTTTTTAGTTCTATGAATTTAACTTCTAAACCATAAGCTTTTGCAGATTCTGCCTGAACTCTATCTGCGGTAATTAAAGTTGCCCTTTCTTTGTAGGCTATATCTCTTATTAAAGCGTCAATTTCTCCAGCTTTTGCAAATCTTATTTGATCTACGGTTGGTCTTTCACCTTGGAAAGTTATCTCTACTTTTTTTGATTTCTTTAACTTTTGTAGCTCTTTTAGTTCGTCAAGTCCCAAGAATCCAATTTCTTTTCTTCTATTTGCCTGAGCTTCTAATTCTGCCACAACAGCATTGGGAATTATGATGGTTCCACTTAGTTCTTTCTTTTTTATTAGCGTTGAAGCTATTTTTTCTATTATTACGGACGTATCCGTTACATATTTTTTCATTTTTTATTTCTCCGATACTTTTTTAAATCAAGTAAATTGTTTATTTATTAGTCCTAGATTGTTAAGAATTCGGCATTCTTTAATAGTCTAGGGCTAGAATTTAGTGTTCTTAAGTGTTTTGATTCTGGTTTATTCTTAAAGAATTATTAATTTATATGCGGGAGACAGGGTTCGAACCTGCGTAAGCACTAAGCTAATAGGTCTTGAGCCTATCCCGTTTGACCGCTCCGGCACTCCCGCGTACTTTAATTTGACTTATTTTTGGTTTTTAAATCTTCCTAAGAAAGCATTTCAAGTCAGTGTAGTATGTAATCACTCTAAGAAACTTAAATTTTTTATTTTTCTTTCACATAGTTGTCTATTGCTTTTACTATTTTTAGAGAAGGGGCTTTTAATTTTTTTAAAGTATTCTTTGGTATTATTTCAGCGTGTCCTCCGCGAGATATGTTTGTTACTTTCCTTTTGTCCTCTCTGATGAATCCTCCACAAAACTTTCCATTTACTACAAGGATTCTTGCATCCCAGAAGCATTTATGGTGTAACCTTGGCACTATTCGTTGTTCTAGAAGTTCCTTTTCTGTTATTTTTGGTATTTTTTCTCCTTTCTTTAGAACGTGAACACCAATTCCTTCCCATTTAGCTATTGGTTTTATAACGTAGCCAGACTTAAAGACATCTGGATTGTTTTTTATAGTTCTTTTTACGTCCGTTTTATTTTTTACTATTACAGTAAATGGAAATTTTATTCCTGCTTTTTTTGCTATGTGCAAACATTTTATTTTGTCTGTTACTGCATGTTCTACATTAGTTGGATTTATTACTAAAGCGTTTTTATCAAATGAAGGGTGTAAGGGATATTTATATCTGAAAATTGTGTCTGGTTTGAATGTTTCTCCATTAACATCTGTTAAATGTGATCTGCTATTTTTATTGTCTTCAACATTACATAATCTTAGATTAGGTATTTTCTTTTTGAAGGTATGGTAGTGCCACGTTCCGTTATCTGTCTCTTCTTTTTTATCTTTTTTTGAATTGATTATTGCTATGTTTCCACCGTTTTTTTTCATAAGTTTTGTCAGGGTATTTATTACTGAATGATTTTTCATTACATTGTAGAATGTATTTGATCCTGGCCAGAAATTCGCTTCTATGAACCAAGGATTTCCCTTTTTGTCAAACATGAAATCTAGACCTGCGTAGAAGTAATGGTTTACCCTCATAATTTGAAAATTAATTTTGTTGTATTTAAGTTTGTTGATTCAGAATTATGGCCCTACCGGGATTCGAACCCAGGTCATCAGCTCCGAAGGCCGATATTCTATCCACTAAACTATAGGGCCAAAGATAGTGAAGATTTTAGTTTTAAAAAGGTTAGCAATTTAGAATTATTTGGCTTTTTTGTGTATTATTACTGCATATGTTATTATTATTGCTGTAACTATTACTCCGATTATGAATCTTAGAATATCGCTCGTTCCATTAAATCCAACTATAAATCCGTAGATTATTGTGCCTATACCTGCCATTGCAGTTCCTGCGCTTATGCTAATCATAGATAGAAGGGCCAAACTTGCTGATACTACGACTGTTCCAGTTATGATTGCTATTATGAATATGTTTCTTGACCAATTGTCTCTTGCATCGTCAAATTTATCCCTGCATTCTTCTTGTTCTGCTATTTCTTCTTCTGTTATGTTTTGTTCTAGTCTTAATATTTCTTGTCCTCTTTCACAGAAGTCGTCATATTCTGGTGAGGGGTAAAATGCATGAAAACCTAACAATGTTAATGAGAAAAGAATTATTGCTATACCAATTCCAAAGATTACATTCATAACTTTTGTCATAATTGTTGTTTATTTTTTAAGTATTTAAATTTTGCTAAATGAGTAATTTTAAATAGTTGTTTTGTTGATTTTTTTTATGAAAGATGCTTATTCTAAAAAAGAGGAGCAGGTTGTTAAGTTTTTAGAGACTGATGCTAAGAAAGGTTTATCTGAGAAAGATGCCAAGGCTAGGTTGGTTAAGTATGGAAGGAACTCTTTAGTTCATTTGAAAAAGGTTTCTAGTTTTACAATATTTATTAGGCAATTCAAAAATCCACTTGTATATATTCTATTAGCTGCGATTGTTGTTTCTTTTTTGATAAAGAGGTTTGTTGATGGGTGGGTCATTTTTGCTATTGTAGTTTTGAATAGTTTATTTGGATTTTATCAAGAGCACAAAGCAGAGAAATCATTGGAATTGTTGAAGAAGATGGGTGCTCCCCATGCCAAAGTTATTAGGAATGGAGTTGCCAAGACAATTAATTCTGATGAAGTTGTTCCCGGAGATATTTTAGTTTTGGAAACTGGCGATAAAGCAGCTGCAGATGCTAGAATTTTGAGTTCTTCAAAAATGGAGATTAATGAATCTGTTTTGACAGGTGAATCTTCTCCTGTTGAAAAGAAAATTGGTGCTTTGAAGGAAGGTGCTGTATTAGCAGATAGAATAAATATGGTTTATGGTGGAACGATTGTTACCTATGGGCATGGTTTAGCTGTTGTTACTGGAACTGGTGGCAAAACTGAGTTTGGAAAAATTGCAAGTTCTTTATCTGAGATTAAGGCTGAAGAGACTCCATTGCAGAAAAGTTTAGCAACATTTAGTAAGAAGGTTGGTATTGGAGTATTGGGCATAGTTATTTTGTTATTTGTTATTGGACTCTTTAGGGGGTTGGATTTAGTGCAGAATTTCATGACAGCTGTTAGTTTGGCTGTTGCCGCAATTCCTGAAGGGTTACCCGCCGTTGTTACAATTACCTTGGCGTTAGGTACTCAGAGAATGGTTAAAAGTAGGGCATTGGTTAGAAAGTTGTCCGCCATTGAAACGTTAGGCAGTACAACCGTTGTTTGCAGTGATAAAACTGGAACTTTAACTGCAGGGGTAATGGATGTTACGCATGTTTATGTTGATGGGAAGATGGTTGGTGTTACTGGCGAAGGTTATTCTCTTGAAGGCAAATTTACTATTTCTGGCCAAAATTTTGACCCAAAAAGAATTGATAAATTATTGGAGTGTGCTTGGTTGTGCAATGATTCTAAATTAAAAGGTTTGTTTGGTGATCCTACTGAATTGGCTTTGAAAGTTGCTGCTAAGAAAGGAGGCGTTAGTTTTGAAGGCTATGAAAGAGTAGATGAAGTTCCTTTTGATTCTTCTAAAAAATATATGATTACCTTAGATAGGAAAGGAAATAAGAAAGTTCTACATTTGAAAGGGGCTCCTGAAGTTGTTTTGGGCAAGTGTAATTTTATTTTAGTTAATGGAAGAAAAGTTCATTTGACTACGAAAATGAAGGAAAAGATACTTGATACTAATCATAAGATGGCAAAAAATGCTTTGAGAGTTCTTGGTTTTGCCTTTGCTGAAAATGGAAATAAGAAAGATATGACTTTTTTGGGATTAATGGGTATGAGGGATCCCCCAAGGAAAGAAGCGAGAAATGCTATTAATGTTTGTAAGAAAGCTGGAATAAAAGTTGTAATGATTACTGGTGATAATTCTGCTACTGCCCAAGCAGTTGCTAGGGAGTTGGGTTTGGGTACTGAAGTTATGGTTGGTGAAGAGTTAGAAAAATTATCTGATGATAGGCTAAAGCATTTGGTAAAGCAAATTGATATTTTTGCGAGAGTAAATCCGGAGCATAAAGTAAGGGTTTTGAAAGCCTTGCAAGCAAATAATGAAATTGTTTCAATGACTGGAGATGGTATTAATGATGCTCCTGCTTTGAAGAAAGCAAATGTTGGTGTTGCAATGGGCAAAACTGGAACTGATGTAAGTCGTGAGGCTGCTGATATTGTCTTGCTTGATGATGGATTTCATTCTATTGTTTTGGCTATAAAAGAAGGCCGTGCAATATTTGATAATATAAAGAAGTTTGTTAGATTTTTATTTTCTGCTAACTTGGCTGAGATTGGTGTTATAGCTACTGCCATTTTTGCTGGATTTCCCTTGCCTTTGTTGCCTTTGCAAATTCTTTGGATTAATCTGATTACTGATGGAATCCCTGCTTTGGCTCTTGGAGTTGATCCTGCTGAGAAAGGTGTAATGAGTAGAAAACCAAGAAAGATGAAAGATGGTGTTCTTCATGGTTCTTATGGATTCTTGTTTTTATCTGGTTTAATTGGTACTGTCATAACTTTGGCTATGTTTTTCCCTAGTTATTTGAGTGGGGATTTGGATAAAGCTAGAACTTTGGCATTTATGACTCTGATCATGTTTGAATTATTTTTGGTATTCAGTGCAAGATCAAATGTTAAGAGTGCTATTGATGTGGGATTATTTAGTAATAAGTTTTTGGTCTTTGCTGTTTTGGGCTCTATTAGTCTGCAGTTTATTTTGTTGTATACTCCTCTTGCTGGAATGTTTAGTTTGGTTTCGTTGGGGTTAATTGATTGGGGTAAGATTATTTTGATTGCTTTAGCTGGTGTTTTAGCTTTAGAGATTGAGAAGAAACTTGTTAATAGAAAAAAGAGTTAAGGACTAATTCTTCTCATAGTTCTTGGGAATGGTATTGCATCTTTTATTGAATCTAAATTGCACAACCATTGAACAAATCTTTCTGTACCTAAGCCGAATCCTGCGTGTGGAACTGAACCATATCTTCTTGAATCTAGGTACCAATCTGATTTACCAAGGTTTACACCTTCTTTTTTTAGTCTATCTTTTATTTTCTTAATATCTGGTTCTCTTTGTGATCCGTCAACTAGTTCACCAACATTTGAAGCTAGTAAGTTGAAGTTCATTCCAGTTCCAAGTTTTTTGGGATCCTCTCCGTGATAGAATTTTAATATTTTCAGTGGGTAATTTGTTACGACTACAAATTCACCATAATGTTTTGCTAACTCTTTTTCTTCTTTTGTTCCTAAATCTTCACCATGTTTTGTTTTAAATCCCTTTTTGTGTAAAAATTTAATTGCTTGATCATAAGTTATTCTTGAGAATGGAGATTTTATTTTTTTTAATCTATCTTCTGTTATTCCTAAAATTTTTAAATCTTTTTTATTATCTTTTAGTACTTTTTTTATTGAATAGATTATACATTCTTCTGCTATTTTTATTATATCATTTAGGTTTGACCATGCTGCTTCAACTTCAAAATGCCAGAATTCTGTTAAGTGTCTTCCTGTTTTTGATTTTTCTGCTCTGAAGGAAGGAGCCATAGCATATACTTTTTCAAATGGGAAAATTAGATTTTCTGCATATAATTGCCAAGATTGTGTGAGAAATGCTTTCTTTCCAAAATAGTTTACTTCAAAAGTTTCTGATCCTCCTTCGCTTGTTTCTCCACTAAAACTTGGTGCTTCTGCTTCTATAAATTTTAAACTTCTTATTTTTTCATGAAGTGCACCCATAATTGTTGATCTTATCTTTAATGAAGCCGCCAACTTTCTACTTCTTATTGATAAATGTCTGTTGTCTAGAAGAAATTCTGGGTTTTGATCTTTTCCGATTGGGAAGTCTTCTGCTATACCAACTACTCTTAATTTTTTTACTTCTACTTCGTAATTTGTTGGTGCTCTGTTATCAGCATATATGTTTCCTTCTATTTCTAAAGAACTTTCTGTTAATAATGAATCTGCAGTTTTTACTAAGTTTGGGTCTTTTATTACGCATTGAATTATTTCTGAAGAATCTCTAAGAACGATGAAGATTTTATCCTTCATTTTTCTTATTCTATGTATCCAACCATGGATTGCTATTTTTCCTTTCTTTTTTTTAATTGCTTCTTCTATTGAAATGAATGTCATTTTATTCCAACTTCTTTTAATTGTTTTTTGTAAACTTCTGATGGACTATCTGTCATTAAATCTCTTGCATCTTTATTTTTTGGAAATGCAATTACTTCTCTTATTGAGTCTTCTCCTACTGCCATTGCAATTAATCTATCTAATCCGATTGCAAATCCTCCATGTGGCGGAGCAAATTTTAATGCATCTAGGAAAAATCCAAATTTTTGTTTAGCTTCTTTTTCTGAGATTTTTAATGCTTTGAAGATTTTTGATTGTAATTTTTGATCATTTACTCTTATGCTTCCGCTTCCAAGTTCCCACCCATTTAGGACTAAATCATAAGATCTTGAAGTTATGTCTTGCGTTTTTCCTATTTTGTTTAGATCTTTTTTAGTGATTCCTGTGAAAGGGTGGTGTGCTGCTACGTGTCTTCCTTCTTCTTTGGACCATTCAAATAGTGGAAAATCTGTTACCCATACGAATTTGAATTGATCTTCTTTTTTTCTCAAGTCTGGTTTATCCGTTTTATATTTTTTAATTGATTCTTTGTATGTTATTCTTTCAAAAGGAATTTTTAGATTTATACCCAGAACTTCTTTCCATACAAATTTTAACATTTTTTCAAATAATTCAAATATGTCTTCTTCTTCTATGAAGCTCATTTCTAGGTCTAATTGGGTGAATTC
Source organism: Candidatus Woesearchaeota archaeon (assembly GCA_964474895.1). Classification (GTDB taxonomy): domain Archaea; phylum Nanobdellota; class Nanobdellia; order SCGC-AAA011-G17; family PNOQ01; genus CAYFNK01. The sequence goes on along the minus strand of CAYYUK010000003.1, from coordinate 10,267 downwards.
TGGTTGCCTATCTGCTCTTAAATCTTCATCTCTCATACATTTTGCTATCTGAAAATATTTATCGAATCCTGAAATCATTAATAATTGTTTGAATAGTTGGGGTGATTGAGGTAATGCATAGAAACTTCCTTTGAATTTCCTGCTAGGTACTATGTAGTCTCTTGCTCCTTCAGGGGTAGATTTTGATAAAATTGGTGTTTCTATTTCTAAGAAATCTTCTTTATCTAGGAAATCTCTAATTGCTTTGATTACTTTGTGCCTAATTATTAGGTTTTTTTGCATTCTTGGCTTTCTTAGGTCCAGATATCTATACTTTAGTCTAGTTTCTTCGGTTGATTCTATTGATTCGTCTAATTCTAGTGGTAATTCTTCTGCGTAGTTCAGAATCTCTAATTTGGTAACCTGCACCTCTATTTGGCCAGTTTTTAGCTTATTGTTTGGCTTTGGCTTCTTTTTTACTTCTCCTTCTATATGAATTATTGATTCTCTTTTTAGGTTTTTTAAGTCTTTTAGGAATTTTTTCTCGAACATTATTTGAGTTATGCCATGTTTATCTCTCAAATCTACAAAGGCTAATTTTGCTAGAACTCTTATTGTGTCTATCCAACCGCTCAGATCTACTTTCTTGCCTACATGGGATTTGTTTAGTTCTCCACAAGAATGTGTTCTTAACATATTTTACTTTATTTTTTAGAATTTATTTAAGCTTTTTCCTTTGCTTGACACGATGACATGGACCTTCATTAAGTATTTAAATGGCTTAAATAGGTGTAGGGTAGGCAAACACCTCTTTATCACTATTTCTTTATTCTTTTTTTTAAAATGGAAAGATTTAAAAGCTCTTTGGAGTTTTTCGGCATACAATGAAAGCTAATATTAATAGAATTTTTAGTACATCAGTTCTTATATTTTTGTTATTTTTTAGTGTTATTGGATTATCCGATGCAGATAGACCTGATGAGTATGTTCCTTATGAAGGAGCAGTAGATGATGTAGACTTGGGTGTTTTTAATTTGGATGCAGAGAGAGTAACTGCACATCAGTTTGTAAGCCACCCTATTGCTATTTCTGGTGCTGCGAATGCTATTGCTTTAATAGGTAGCGAAGACAAGCTTAATTTTATTTCGGCATCAGGTTTTGCATTTCAGCCTAGTGGGGGTACTGTGATGGACATAATTGAGTCTTTGGTAACTATTAACGGTAGATTGGTTGTTGATGATACCTCTGAAGATGCATTTGTGGTTAGAAAGGATAATGATGGTTTAGAAGTATTTAAGGTTGGAACTGATGAAAATGAAGTTAGAATTGCAGGAGCCCTTTTAATGGATGGATTTTTTTCTAATGAAGGAAGTCTTTATGTTAAACATGCTTCAAGATTTGCTGATGATTTAACAATTGAAGGAGAACTTTTGGGTTCTAGACAGAATTTTCAGTTTGGACATAAGAGGGTAGCAAGAGGCAGAACTTATCTTTATATGGAAGGAAATGACATACAATGTAGCGAAGAGTTGGGTGTTCCAATGATTAGGGATGGAAGTATAGTTGGAGCTTCAGTTGTTGCTCAGATAAACAACATTCATCTACCTGGAACTTTTGAAATTCATGTGAAGATTAATGATGAAACCGTCTATACTTTGTCTGAAGAAGTTGATAGCGAGGGATATTTAGTTAACCACGGTACTCAGGAAAGAGGACTTAGTGAGTTTAGTGCAGGAGATTTAATTCAAGTTGAAGTTTTGGGACTTGGAACTTCTGACATTGGAAGATATAGATATTCTAATGTTCAGTCCATGGTGGAAGTTCAGTTTGATAACTAAATCTTTTTTCTTTTTCTTCTTTTTTTCTTTAGTAAATTATATAAGCTAGCTTTGAATTGTGTTGACTATGTTTCAAGAGATGGCAGATTTTTCAATTGCTTATTTACTGAAGAATGGGGTAGATTATGCTGAGGCTAGGGCTGAAAGTGGTGAGTTTTCTAGTTTTACATTGAGAGATGGGATTCCGGAAGTTTCTTCTTTTGGGGATTCTTCAGGAATTGGTATTAGATTTTCTATTAAACATAATGTTGGGTTTATTGCGATAAATGATTTTGATAAAAATAAGGTTAAAAAGTTATTGGATAAATCTCTTAAATTAACTGTTAGATCACATAAGCTTGCAGAAAAAATTAAATTTTCAAAATCAAAAGCGATGAATGGAAATACCAAAGTTGCACAAAAAATAGATATTAGAGATGTTGATCCAAGTTATAAGTTTAAATTGATTAATGATTTGAATAAAAATTTAAAAAGCGATCACAAGTATTTTAGTTTATCTGATGAATATGTTAAAAAATATTATGTGAATACGGAAGGTTCCAAAATTTATTCAGAGTTACCAAGAGTAAACTTCTTTTATTTTTTAACATTGAAAGAGGATGGTGAAATAATCCAAAGAAATTTACAACATGGTGGTGTTGGTGGATATGAGTTGTTTAAAAAATGGGAACTTGAAAAAGAAATTGATGCTGAGCTAAAAGCTTTGAGGGAGAATATTAAGTTTGGTGTTAAAACTCCTACAGATAACCTCGATGTTGTCTTGGCACCCGAAGTTGTTGGTATTGCAGTTCATGAATCGGGAGGGCATCCTTATGAGGCAGATAGAATTTTTGGGAGAGAAGCTGCACAGGCAGGAGAGTCTTTTATCAAGAAGAGCATGATAGGCCATAAAATTGCTAGTTCTAAAGTTAACATTGTTGATGATCCAACTATTGAAGGTAGTTTTGGTTTTTATGGGTATGATGATGAGGGGGTAAAAGCTAGAAGGAAGTTTATGGTTAAAGATGGGCTAATTACAGAGTTTATGCATAATAGGGAGACTGCTTTTAAGATGGATCTTGAAAGTAATGGTTCTGCAAGAGCGAATGGATTTTCTGTTGAGCCCATAATAAGGATGTCAAATACTTTGTTGTTGCCTGGAAAGATATCTGAAGAAGAAATGATTGGTGGTGTCAAGAAAGGCGTTTATATTAAAAATTTTATGGAGTGGAATATTGATGATGTTAGATATCATCAAAAATATGTTGGTAATGAGGCTTACTTAATTGAAAATGGCGAGATAACTAAGCCAGTTAAATCTCCTGCATTAGAAATAACTACTCCTTTGCTTTGGAGTTCTGTAGATGAGATTGCGAATAATTTTAAGACTTTTGCAGGAACTTGTGGTAAGGGTGAACCTATGCAAGGCATTCCTGTGTGGATGGGTGGTCCATCTATTAGGTTGAAGAATATAAAACTATCATAATTCTTTCGAAATATTTATAAAGTAAACTTACGTGAATATTTATGTTTATTTAAAAAGGTGGGTTTATACATACATGTATGTATATATTTTTGCATATGAAAAAAAAGGTGACTCTTTCAATTGAAAAAAGAATATATGATTCTTATATGAAATACTGTAAGGAAGAAGGGATTATTTTGTCTAAGCGGGTTGAAGTATTTATTAGCAATGAATTAGAAAAAATAAAGGGTGATAAGGATTAATCTTAAAGGAAGAGCTAAAGAGCTAATCCTTCCGGTGCTTTTTTTTGTTTTCTTTTTTGTAGCTTTTGCATATGCATTTCCCAATGGTCCATTTTTGAATGATTCTGAAATCTTGTTGGAGAATTCTACAATTTTTGGTGCCAATGGTTTATTGGGTGAAAATGAAGATATACTTTTGGATGTTACAGAGTTAATGTCTGATGATAAATTTGTTTCTATAGGGAATTCTGGGCTAGTTAAGCCAACTAAAGAAAGTGAAGCTCCCAATGTAAAAGATTTTAATGATTCAATTAAATTAGCAAAAGAGATATCAAATTTCTATTATGATGTTGTGATTAATCAGCCAGTAAAATGGGAAAAGAAAATAGTGTTGAATAAGGAAGTATCTAGTTTATCTGTTGAGCTTCCAAAAAGTGCTACAGATATTTCTGTTTTTGGTGCCGATCATTTAGATAAAAATTTTCAGTTTGTAATAGATATGGTTGATGAAGATATGCCTCCTAGTGATCCTTTATTTTTTGAAGAATTTTCTGATGGACTTCTAAAGGTTAAAGGACCTCTTACTAATGCATTAGTTGAGTATTATATGCCGGGTCCAATTTCAAAAGAAATTGAAATTAATCCTTGGAAGAAACAAATAATCATATCAAGCGAAGAACATTATGAAAATATTTTAACGTATACCAAAGTTAATAATATTAAAGAAGAAAATTTGGGTCTTTATCATGTTACTGAAAAAGGAAGGGAAAAAGCAGAATTTATAGCTTATGATAAAGATGAAGATGGAAATGTTGATTACATAGAATGGATAACTCCTTCTTTAAGTAACCAAACTTATGAATTAGAGATTATAATTTTAAATGTTCAGTCTTATCCAACTGTTGGGGGAAATTGGACTGTTATGTTTAATACTACTGGACAAGCAGATTTGAGAATAATAGCGATAAACGATACTTTTTTTGGTGAAGATCTTGAATTTTTGGAAATTCGTTGTGGAGATGCTTTTGTAGAGTATGATTTTAGTAATAATTCAATTTTTGTCCAAAATTATGCTTGTGATGGCGAAACCGGATTTGAAATAAGTGGTGTTTTGACTCCGGGAAAACATCATTTAGAGTTTAATTTTGGAGGTCAGACTGCTTATGCAAGTAATGATGCTACAATTTCTACTTGTCAAACGTTAAGTACTGCAAATCAAGTTTATTTATTGGATGCAGACATTACAAATGATGATGGTACTTGCTTTACTGTTTCTGCAACAAATGTAACTTTAAATTGTCAGGGGCATGTGGTTGATGGGGATGATGATACTAGTGGATATGGTGTCATAATAAATAATGTTAATTACGACGGTTTAACATTAATAGATTGCAACATTCAGGAGTTTGCTAGGAATCTTTATGTTGGTTCAGGATCTGACGATATAGTTATTTTAAATTCTAATTTAACTAATGGTTATTATGATGGTGCTTTAACTTATTCTGTTCAAAATATGAGAATAGAGAACTCCTCTTTTTCAGGGAAAAATGAATATGGTGCATATTTTTGGCATAGTAGTGAGGTAAGGAATAACAATTGGACAATTATAAATTCAAATTTTAGTGGGGGTACAACATCATCAGATTATGGTGTTCAAATAGGTTATATGGATAACTCTACTATTGTTAATAATTCATTTAATGGTGGTCAGGCAGTTGGAACCTATGGATATGGTGCAAATATGCAATATATGGTAAATGTTCTGATTGCAAATAATACTTTTGTCGGGGGATCTACGGATAGAGATAGGGGAATTTATTTGATGTATGCAGATAATATAACTTTCATCAATAATACTGCAATAAGTAGTCAAAATGACTATCCTGCCGGGGAATTTTATGACTTGGATAATTCGATAATAGAAAACAACTCTTTTTCTTCACCACTTACTTATGGATTTAGACTAAATTATTATTCTTCCAATAATAATGTTTATCAAAATAACATTACTTCTAGAAACGGGGTTTCCATCCAAACCTATTCCACAGATAACAATCTTACAAACAATATGATTGATTCTTCAACTGCTTATGGGGTGTACATAAACAACTATGCAACGGGTAATAGGATGGTTGGTAATAATATAACTTCTTACAGTTATTCTTTTTATGTTGTTTCTTATTCTTCTAATAATTATTATATAAATAATTCAGCTATTTCTACTAATTCTTATGTAATTTATCTAAATGATCATTGCGGGGATAATGTATTTTATAGAAATTTATTGAAGAGCACTTCTGGAGGAAATCATTATGGAATTAGGGCATATTTAGGTTCTGGTGGAAATAACATTACTGAAAATAATATAACTTCAAGATATACTGCATTAAGGCTTGAAAGTGACTCTCATAATAATTATGTTGATTCTAATATCTTGAATTCTACTGCAGAGATTGGAGCTTATTTGCTGACTTCAACTTCTGTAAATAATACTTTTATTAATAATGTTATACAAGGTGCAACTAATGGACTTTATGTTGTTAGCACCAATACAAATACTAAGATAATTAATAATACGATTAGGGCTGGTAATGGTTATGGTACGTATGTATCTATAGCCACCGATTTAATTTTAGCCAATAATACCATTCTTTCTGGAACGTCAAATGATAACGGTCTAGGATTGAATGATATTGAAGGAGGTGTTGTTGATAGTAATGTAATTAATGGTACTGCTTCAGGAATCTTGGTTTTAGGTGGTACACAAAATGTTAATATTACTAACAATTATGTTTGGGGAGCTCTTGGAAATGGCAATTATTATGGGATTTATATTTATCAGGCGTCTACTGCCAATAGAATTGTGAATAATTCATTAAGTAGTTATCATTATCGTGGTGTTTATTTGGATGATGCAACATATAATCAATTTGTTGGGAATAATATTACTTCAGGCACTACTTCAAATTGGGATACTGATGCAGGCATATATTTAAGTTATTCTAGTTATAATAATTTTTCAGGCAATGTTGTGAATAACACTGGCGGTTCATCCATAGTTTATTCGTATAGCCATAATAATACATTTACAGATAATATTCTTGAGAGCGGGTATTCTGGTTTTTATATGTCTTATAGCAAAATAAGGCAAACAGATTTTGCAAATAATAAAATTGTTGATACTGATTCAATATATGATTATCGTTTGTTAGGTTCTATTGCGGCTAATTCATACTTTTACTTTTTGAATTCTAGTTATGACGACGATGCACTTTATCTAAGAGATGATTACTCTACTGTTGAAAGACTTTGGTATGGTATAGTAAATGTTTCTAATACTAATGGTCAAGTTGATAATGCTACGGTCTTAGCTTATGATAACACATCTACATTGGTTGGAAATGAGACTACTGATTCTGACGGGTTAACTTCTCCGATGCCACTTAGAGAATATGTTGGTGTTAGGAGTGGTAATGATAATTTGGGAAAAACTTATTATAATAATCATACATTTGATGCCACAGAATCAGAACACTTTTCGGGATCTAACGTTGCCAATATGAGTTCTAGTAAGATTATAAGTATTGTTTTGGAAGACTGGCCATTGATTACAATCTTGGCTAATTATCCTTCTGCTATGGATTATAGTGCTAATGACATCTTGACAATAAGAGTTAATGAATCTAAACGTCCTGATTTGATCAGTGCTGTAAATGTTACGATTAATTTTGTTAATGGTACATCAGTTATCTTTAGTATGATAAATGGTACTGGTGGAGACGCAGAGCTTTGGGAGTATAATTATACAATTAATGGTACTGATGTTGGTGGACCATTTAACATTACTGCTTCTGCTTTTAATTTGACGGGATATAATTTTATTAATGACACAGATGTTGGCTTTTCTATTGCTCCAAATATTGTTTGGTTTAAAACATATGATGTGGACAACAGTTCCAAATCTTTTTTTGCTGAAAACGAGGATAGCAAACTAAAAACTTTTGTCTATAATGCCTATGAGGGATATCCTAGAATAGTTGTTAATGACTCTGATGGCAATAATATTTTTGATAAGACTATTATGGATAATGAAAATGGTTTGGTTTACTCTTTAGATTATATTCTAGATGGTACTGCTGGATTTTTTGATGTTGCTATTTATTCTAATAGTACTGATTCTGAAACTTTTGAATATTCTTTTTATGGGGGGGCAAATTGGCAAGATAATTTTACAGATAATAATAGTAATATTTTTGTGTATAGTAAAGAAATAAATATAACTGAACCAAATGTTACTGAAAGATATTTTTATCCCGTGGATGTTAATATTAATTTGAGTGAAAGTACATATAATGATTCTATAAGAATTACATCTTATAATGGAACTATTCATACAGAGATTCCTTCTCAAACTTACAATTACACATCTACAAATGGTACGACTACTTCTATAAATGTTGTTTGGCTTGCCTCTTTTAGCAAAGGAGCGAATAGAACTTATTATGTTCACTATAACGATGTTGCTACTGAAAATACAAGTTATGGTACTGATTTGGAAACTTATACTACTACTAGTAATTATAGGTTCTTTAACAATTCTTATTATGTTATCAGAACTGATTCTGATGATGGCGGGTTAATGGATTCTGCTTGGACTAAACAAGGAAGCGTACCAAATTTAGCTGGAGATGATCCTATGCAAGCTTCCCCTTATGTGTTTACGAGTCCCCCTGCAATTTATGCAGCAGAGAATGATCAGACACCAAATGTAAATCTTGAGTACTCAGGGCCCATTTTTAATAAGTATACTATTTCAGGTTATTTGAGTTCTTCTGGAGGGGTTCATAATACGGAGTTACCATTTAATCAAACTTATTGGACGTATTCAAAAAATAATTATTTTGTTTATGAAACAAGCCTAGACTTTTTGAATGATTACACTGTAAGTGAATTGGTAGACTATTATGTTATTTACGAAGATGGCACATTCACTAAAGTTGCCTGGGGATATGCTAACGGAACTGTTTCTGAAAATAATTTAACAGTTGGGAATGGTCCAGATTTTACCAATTTAAATGTCAATATGACTTGGATTGGCGTTTATAATGATAATGACAAAACTTCTATTGGTGATGTTTTTTTGAATAGAACAATTAATACTGAAGAAGAACCAAAAATTTATTTCAATGATCAATCTGCAAGAGAATCATATACAAGATATCTTATTTCAGCTCTTGCTACACCTGTTTCCAATGGAAGTTCTTACACTACTAAAATAGCCAGACTGTTTTGGGATGGTGAAGATGGTTATGGAACTATGAATGACACTTATAGTGTCCTTTCTAATGAGGTGAGTTATTCTATTGGTGACGTAAACTATGGAGATACAGCTTATCCATATTATTCAGAGTATAACAAAACTCCAGAATTAATTAATGATAGTCAGAATGTTACTTGTTACTCTTACTGGTCTGATGATCTTAGGTTAAAAGAAGGTTATGTTGAAACCAATGCTACTGGAACTGCTATAAATCATACTATTTCCTTGGATAACAACGAGAGTTGGGTTAATTATACTATTCCTTATAGTGATTTAAAAGTATTTAATTCATATTGTAAATTTTACGCTAAAGATATTGGTAATAATATAAATTTTACTCCTTTAATACATTTTAATATTAGCGATGTTACTCCACCCTATGTAGAGAACATTACAAACATTCCAGATACTGCAGATGACTTAGATCCTGGTGTAATTGTTAATGTTACTGCTGATGTCGTTGATAAAATAAATATTAGTAGTGTTGTTTTGCAATACAAAAATTCTACCTCTAATTGGATAGAATTAAATATGTCTCTAGTGTCAGGTGTTAGTTACATTGCTAATTTTTCTGCTGTTAATCAGGGAAATTATACATATAGAATAAATGCTTCAGATTCGACAGGTAATAATAATCTTACTGAAAATACAACAATATTAGTTGATTATGACTTGACATGGGGTATGACACCTTCTTCCTTTGAGGCCGTTTCTGGAAAAATTGGAACTAACATTAATATTTTAAATTTAACCATAAATAATACTGCAGATTATGTTGTTAATTTTACCTTAACTTCTACAAAATCTGATTGGATTTATTTTAATGGTTCCTTAGAGCCATTTGTTGTGGAAGTTTCTGCAGAGAATACAACTACTTTAGAAGTTAATGCTAGTCTTCCTACTGATGTTGGTTTGTATTCTTTAGTTATTACTTCCACACATGGAAATGGCTCCGCTGCTGACATGGAAAGTAGGACTTCTTCAGGTGATATTGTTTCTTATCAGGCCGGACCCTATATTTGGACAGGGTTTACAACTTATAGTGCTTCTGCATTGGTTGGCGATACAGATATTAACTATACTGTTAAAGTTATGAATCTTGGAAATGAAACCGCTACAAACGTTAGCAATCTGATTACATTGCCAGCAGAGTGGACAACTGACAGTCTTTTGAATCGGTCTTTTGATAATATTTCTGCTAATGCTTATGATTATCATAGTATCTTGGTTGATCTTCCAAGCGGTGTTGATACTGGTGTACAAATAATAGTTTCTCAACCAAGTGCAGGCAATACAAATCAAACAGCTAATACTACACAAGATGTAAATGTAATTGATCCGGTTTCTCCCAATGGGGATGATCCTGGTGATTCTGGTGGCTCCACCGGAGGTGGGGGCGGAGGAGGAAATTCACTAGATGCAGAAGAATCTAGCAGATTCTTCA
>CAYYUK010000002.1:16998-57680 GCA_964474895.1 Candidatus Woesearchaeota archaeon | reverse complement strand
CCAAGGGTGGGGGTGTTCACCCATTAAAGAGTTTCGTGAGCTGGGTTCAGAACGTCGTGAGACAGTTTGTTCAATATCTGGTGGAGGTGTTCAGTGTCTGAGAGGAAGGATCTTCCAGTACGAGAGGAACGAGGGTTCGAAGCCTCTGGTGTATCGGTTGTCTGGCAAGGCAGGCCGAGCAGCTACGCTTTAAACGATAAGAGCTGAAAGCATCTAAGCTCGAAGCGCACCTCAAAAAGAGACACTACAAGCTCTCGCAGAAGACGAGTTTGATAGGAGCGGCGTGTAAGTACCAAGGCAACGAGGTATTCAGCGCGCGCTTACTAAACGCTTGACAATAGTAAGAAATGTATGCTTGTTTATGTTTTCTTTTTGGAAAACTTTTTTTATTTTAAAAATGTTAGACCTAAAAGAAATATGTAAAGGACTTGGTTGGAACTATAGTTCTTTTCCAGGAGTAGAAGTTGTTAGCGCTAGCTCTGATGATTCTATTGTTTTAGCTAATCTTTTGGTCGATCATAATAATGGTTTTTTTGAATACTCTGTTGTTGATAGTGATGGTGAAGTTGTGCATAATAGAGTTTATGGTTCTGAATTTGTATTAAATAGAAGACTTAGAACACTTCTTATTTCTGAATTTCCAGGTTATCTTTATGGTTCTACTGATAGGAACGATGTGTTTGAAAGAAATAGTAGATTTGTTACGTTTGAACTTGGGTAAATAGTCTTTTAATAAGTTTTATAAGAGATAGTTGGTTCGCTTTTTTACAATGACTACTATTGTTGGTTTGAGTTCGACTTATGGAGATCCAGGGATTGTTTTGGCTTCTGATTGTAAATTAAATCGCCACGGATCATTTGTTGTTGGTGGATCCCTTGAGACAAATTGGAAAACTGATTTTAGAAAAGTATATAGTCATAAAAATTTTGCTTTTACTCTTGCAGGCAGTGTTAGTTTGGAGTCAATGTCTTGTCTTTGGAACAGGTTACAATTAGACCTCCGTGTTGAAGGCGGGATTGATGTACAGAAGAGACTAACCTCTGGTTTGTTTAATGAGATAAGAGATATGAATCTTGCTTGTCAATTGGCTAATGAAGCAAATTATTTTTGTGAGGAAAAACAAGCTGAATTTATTTTTGCTACTAACTATGGTGGAGTTCCTAATTTATATTATGTATCTCCAACTGGTAGAGTTTGTCATTCAGAGTATTCTTCTGCTGGCAATAACGACGAGATAGTGGGTAGAAATTTAAGGAAAGCATATGAATCTCATGATTTGGATGGTGCTAAGTTAAAATTGGATGAAGTATTTTTATTGGCTAATGGATTAGTTATTGAATCTGGCGAAGAAGATACACATACTGAATGTGTTACTCCGGATGTTGTTGTTGTGACTAAAAAAAGTATTAAACATTTTGGAAAAAGTACTAGGGAAAAGATGTTTGAAATTAGAGCTCAAGACCTTAAAGCTATTTCTGAAGGGTTATAGGTAGTTTTATAAACCGAATTTTTGTTTTATTTTTGTAGGTAAGTGCCTGACTAACCTGTCAATGGGAGGAAAGTCCACACACTATTATCGGTCGCTTAATTTTAAGTCGGAGAAATCCGAGGCAACCGTTCAGACACGGCACGGCCTTACATTGCTTTAAACTATGATGTTGCGAAGTTCCTGGTGACGGGAATGAGTTAACCAGCTGAGTAGATGTAAGGAAACGATGAGACGACGAGTCCCGACTTAGTGCAAGTCTTGAAGACGCTTAGACGAATGTCAGGGGGTTCGTTCGATTACGAGAACCTAACAGAAAGTGGCTTACACTTGCCTACACCTTTTAATTTACAAAGAGTTAAGAAGAATTAAAATGGAAGTTAAAGAATTTATTAAGACGGTTTTAAAAGAGGTTAACCAAGGCGTAGCAGATTGTGATGATGAACAATTCAGGTGTTATTTGAAAGATTCCACAACTGACGGGTATATAGAATTTGATTTAGCAGTAGTTTCTAAAAGAGGAGCAAGTGGAAAAATTGGTGCAGAAGTATTGGGAATAGGTGGAAAAACTGAAGGAAATATCTCCAGTGAGGCAATCAATCGCGTAAAGTTTAAAGTTTATACTTATAAAACTAATAATTGACTTTTTACACGGAAGCTACTTTATGCACAAAGCCCTTATTTTAGTAAGTTTTTTAAACAGTGTTCAGTCTAAGTTTTTAATAAAATGGCACAAGAAAAAATGCAGATGCCTTCAGGTATGGGCGGATTGGTAAGGTACTTTGATGAGTATAAAAGTAGGATTGAGTTTGGTCCTGGTACTGTTATATTCTTTATAGTGTTAGTTATAGTTATTATGTTTTTATTGCATACTTATGGCAATGGGATATTTGGTGTATAAAATGTTTCCAGGTATGAATCCAAAAGCAATGCAACAGGCCATGAAAAAGATGGGCATGAAGCAGGAAGAAATTGATGCCACTGAAGTTATAATTAAGACAGCTGATAAAAATTTAATTGTAAGAAATCCACAAGTTGTAAAAATTGACATGATGGGCCAAAAATCTTTGCAAATTACAGGTGATATTGAGGAAGAAAGTTCTATTTCTGAGGAAGATGTGAAAACTGTTGCTTTGCAAGCCGATGTTTCTGAAGATGAAAGTAGGAAAGCTTTGGAAGAATGTTCAGGTGATTTGGCTGAAGCAATCATGAAATTGAAAAAAGAATAGATTATAAATTTCTATCAACTACCTCTTTTATGGAAAAATTAAAATCCTTGGCTTTTGAAGCAAATAAATCGCTAAGATTGGCAGATCATTTGCTGCATGTTACCTATCCTTTAGCTAAAGATAACAAATTATTAATCTCAATTCTTAATAGTTTAGATAAATCTGTAAAATTTGCTATAGATGCTTTTATTAGATACGACCAAATTTATAAGAGAGTTAGGTCAGATCCTGATACTTATAGGGAAAAATTAAGACTATTTTCTAAAATTTCTAGTATAAGATATGGCTTTTTGCAGTCTGATTTTGATTTTTTGGAAGAAATCGATGATATTATCAAAAAACATAACGAAAGTCCAATTGAATTCTCCAGAAAAGATAAATTTATCATCTGCTACAATGATTATAAGACCAAAGAACTTACTTTAGACTACGTTAAGAGCGGTTTTGTAAAGGCAAAATCTTTTATAGTAAAATTAAACTATATATTGGAGAAGGACAGGCTGGTAAATAATAAATGACCTCTATTGATGAAATCAGAGATGAATTAAAACGTGCTAATCACTTATTATATGTAAGTTTGAAGTATACGAGAACTTGTGACATAGTTAAAAATGCTATAAGCAGGATGGTTGTCGCGTATGAATTAATGTTCCTATTAGTTATGGAAAAAATGAAAGATGATGGTAAGATCTCAAGTATTCCCCCCTTGGTTATTGATCGGGCAGAAGCTATGGGCAAATATAAGAGAGGTATTAAAGAATATATTGATAACTACCTTTTGTTGAAAGAAATTGATAGAGCTAGTTTTGAAAGAAGGGAAGAATATAGAAAGGGTGTAACTTTGATTGCTAAACTTAGTGGTGGGAAATTTGAGATTGACATTCCTAAATTGATGTTTCATTATGAGAAATCTGTTGAATTCGTTAATTTAATGGAGGAATGGTTAGAATGACAAGATTCGTAGGTATTTTATCTGGAAAGGGTGGTGTTGCTAAGACTACAACAACAGTTAATTTGGGTGCTGCTCTTAATTTTTTTGGTCGTGATGTTACTGTTATAGATGGAAACCTGAGTACTCCTAATCTCGGATTGCATTTGGGTGTTCCTGTTGTTCCGATTTCATTACATGATGCTTTGAAAGGAAAACATAGTATTGTTGAAAGTATGTACAAACATGGTTCAGGATTGAAAGTTATTCCTGCAAGTTTGTCTTTGCTTGATTTGAAAGATGTTGCTCCCAGTAAACTTTCTAAAATCTTACCCAGTTTAGATGGTTTGACCGATGTTGTTTTAATTGATGGTGCTCCTGGTTTGGGCTCCGAAGCAATGGCTGTTGTAAAAGCTGTTGATGAAGTAATTGTTGTTACAAATCCAGAAATGCCTGCTGTTACTGATGCTTTGAAAATTTCTAAGTTGGCAGAGGAAATGGGAAAAACTGTTAGAGGAATTGTTTTAACTAAAACCGGTGGTGACTATGATTTGAGTATGGGTGATGTTGAAAAAATGATTGAAAGACCCGTTTTGGCTGTTATTCCCTATGACAAAGCAATTCGTGAAAGTTTAATTAAGAAAGATCCTGTTATTTATACAAATCCTAAAAGTAAATCTTCAATTGGTTATAAAAAATTGGCTGCTTCTTTAATTGGTGTTGAGTTTGATGAAAGTGTTGAAGGTAAGTTTAGTTCTTTTTTGAGAAGAGTTGGGTTGAAAGGTTAAATTTATAAATTATATATTTTCTTTTATTTTGTTATGACAGTAGTGGTGTATCGGTAGCACGTAAGCCTGTGGCGCTTGAGGGGCGGGTTCGACTCCCGCCTATTGTCCTTTTCACTACTCTTCATTGTAAAGAAACTTTTATATATGGAAAATTTTAGATTTAGTCATGCTTATTATCGTTAATGGAGGTGAAAATGGTTAAGAAAAAGAGGGGCGCCGGAACATTGGGAAGTTGGGCTTTCTTGTTGGGAGTTGTATTAGCTTTGTTGTTTAGCTTTGTTAGTTATCCTCAATATGCTTGGGTCTTAGTTGTCTTAGGTATAGTCGTTGGATTATTGAATATAACTTCTACTGAAACACATAACTTCTTACTTGCAGGAGCGGTTTTAGTTATTGTAGGTAACTTTGCAGGTAATGCTTTAGAGTCTGTTGTTTACTTATCTAGTGTATTTGACAACTTAGTAACTCTATTTGCAACATCTACTATTGTTGTAGCATTAAAGTCTGTTTTTGACATTGCAAGGAAATAATCCTTGTTTTTTCTTTTTTTATTTTTTAGTTAATTTTAAAAAGGGAGTAATATCTTTATTTTTAGTTAAAATGGTAAATTTAAATGAGGCTAAAGGCATGATGAATGCTGGTTGTATTCATTGTCTGTAATTCTAGTTTTAATAGTCCTTACTCTTATGTTTTTCCTTTGAGCGAAAGCTCTATTTCTTATGGCAGTTGTGGTGTATCGGTAGCACGTAAGCCTGTGGCGCTTGAGGGGCGGGTTCGACTCCCGCCTTCTGTCCTAAACTTTTATAAAAAACAAAATTCAGAGGTAAGAACATGAAACTTCAGATTGCTAAAGGAATGAGAGATTTTGGTCCTGAAGAGAAGATTCTTAGAAAAGGTGTAGTAAAATCTTTAGTTGAAATTTTTGAGTTGTATGGGTATTCTCCCTTGGAAACCCCAATAGTTGAAAGGTATGATATTTTAAGTGCTAAGTTTGGTGCTGGCAAAGAATCTGATGTTATGAAAGAAATTTTCAAATTGACTGATCAAGGTAAAAGAAAGTTGGGTTTGAGATTTGATCTTACTGTTCCTTTTGCCAGATTTATAGGTATGAATTCTGGTATTAAAATGCCTTTCAAGAGATATCAGATTGGTGAGGTTTTTAGAGATGGTCCTATAAAACTTGGAAGATATAGGGAATTTTGGCAATGTGATGTTGATGTTGCTGGTGTTGAAAATGTTAGGGCCGATTCTGAGTTGATTTGTTTAGCTATTGATGCATTCAATAAATTAGGATTGGATGCTTATGTAGAATTAAATAATAGAAAGTTGCTTAGGGGGATAATTGAAGATGCTGGTATAAAACAAAGTATTTCTGATTCTGTAATAATTTCTGTTGATAAGCTAAGTAAGATTGGGAAATCTGAAGTTGAGAAAGAACTGAAAGAAAAAAAGATCCCAGTTGTTCAGATTAAGAAATTAATGAAATTTTTTGGTTTTAATGGGAATAATAAAGAAAAAATAAAATTCATGAAGGGGAAAATAAAATCTAAAATTGGTATTGAAGGATTGGAAGAAATTGAAAAAATTCTTTCTTATATTCCTGCGAGTAAGAGGAAAAGAGTTTTGTTTAATCTTTCTTTGGCAAGGGGTTTAGGATATTATACTGGACCGATATTTGAATGTTTTTTGAAGAATAGCAAAATAAAATCCTCTATTTGTGCTGGCGGAAGATATGATGAAATGATGGAATCTTATGTTGGTAGAAAAGTTCCTATGACAGGGATTAGTTTTGGATTAGATGTTATTGGTGAGGCTCTTAAGATTATGAATCAAGATAGGAAAAAAACTATTGTTGAATTATTTGTTATTCCTATTGCAGGTGTTGATTGTTCTGATATTGTTGATGATTTGAGGGGTGGTGGTATAAGAACTGATTTAGATTTGATTGGGAGGGGAATTTCTAAGAATTTAGATTATGCTAACAAGTTGGGAATACCTTTTGTTTTATTTGTTGGTCCAAAGGAATTAAAATTGAATAAATTTAAACTTAAAGATATGACTTCTGGAAAAGAAGAAATAATAAATTTAGAAAAAATAATAAAAAAGTTAGTTTAGTTCTAACTTTATGCCTCCCATTTTTTTTGCTAGCCAGTTATAGACCCAGCCGAAAAGCAATCCTGCCAAGAACCAAATTATTCCATAACTAAGTATTGGTGTAATCATTAGCACTGGACTTGCAAATAATTCTGATATGCTTGTTCCTTGAATCAGCCCTGCTATTATTAATACTAAATCAATTAGTACCCCTACAATTAGTCCCATTATACCTAGTATTTTGGCAATAGGCAATATTTGTATTTTCTTTATCTCTTTCATTATTTTACCTCCTTTTGTTTTAGATTAATATTAATCTGTCCAAATGATTTTTGTTGACTCATAATTATTTTATTTTGGTTTTCTAAATGTAATAGTGGAACAAATGTGAATACTTTATCTTCTTTTGAATCTGAAGGTATCAATTGTGTGAATGTTAAATCTCCTTTCTTCGTATTAAAAAAGTTTACTACTTTTCCATATATTTCTTTTACTTTTTCACCCAAGTCTATCTTCTTTTGTGGAATTTCTAAATTTTCTGTTATTGTTTCGTAGTTTTCCCTTCTTGTTTTTCTTCTTGTATCAACTTCTAACGCTTTTTCAAGTGCAAAAACCAAGTCTTGTATCGAAACCTTTCTCTTTCTTGTAATTGGTGTCTTTATTGTTAGTCTTGGTTGTAATTGTGTTTGTTCTTCTTCTAAACCTTCTATGTACTCTTCTTCTTCATTTTGATCAAATAATCTGTTATCAAATTTTGCTATGTTTTCTGTTAATAATCTATTTGATTTTATTTTTAGAAGTATTGCTGATGCGAGTATTACTTTTCCTGATACGAAGAAATTTGTTTCTTTAATCGCCCTTACAATTTCCAAGTATCTTTTTGATAACAATGAAACGTCTACATCCCAAGGACTCATTCTTTCAGATTTAACTAAATCGTATAAAATATCCTGCCATGTTAGTTCATCTTTTTTTAGAAGCATGTCTAAGATTTGATCTTGCATATGTAGGATTATTCTGTTTGTTTTATAAATATTTGCAAATCTTTATAAAAAGGTTTTTCTCTTAACTTAGCATGGGATTCTCACTTAATAGGCAAGGACCTTTGATTGTTCTCTTTGTTTTGTTAATTGGTTTTTTTATTATCTCTATTATTGTTTTTTCATATACTCCTGAAAATGATTCTAGATTTAGTCCACTTATAAATGTTAATTATGATTACACTGTTGATGAAGGTATTATGAGCTTATCAATAGAAAATGATTTTGGAAATGTTCCAGTTTTGATTAGTATTTATGGTAGTGATGGTTCTGAAGAATTTAATGAAAATATAAACCTTGGTGAGAATTTAATTATTTTGGATGTTTCTTCCGTTGGCGAGATTTCTGATGTTGGTGTTTTGCCTTTGATTTAGTTTTATTTTGAGATTTTGATTTAACTCTTTTTGTCTGATCGTATACTAAATATGCTGCGTATGCTAATACCATTAATGTATAGATTGCCAAGTAGTATTTCATTTTTATTTCAAATAGTGTATAGTTTAAGAATGGTTTATTTACGCTAAGTTTTGACATAGAAATTACTCCACTTCCTTCTTCTGCGCTTGAATGTTTTGCCACTCCTTTTATTACATATTTTCCAGGTTCTAATGTTTCATATAGGTCTAGATCTTTAGTATCTGTGTATTCTTCTTCAACTTCTAGTGTATAGTCTGATTGACCTTTAACAGTTTCTAATGCGGAGTCCAGTAAACTTATGCTAAGATCTATATCTTTTTCTTCAGGTAGATTGTTATTTAGTTCTATATCTAACTCTATACCTTCATCTGTATTTATCTTTGATTTTTTTGGAGTTAATTTTAGATTTACGGGTTTGTTTGTTGGATTCTTAACTTCTAGAGCTATTTCTAGTATATAGTTGAAACCAGTATTTGTTTCTTCTCCTTGGAGAACTGCGTATCCTGTTATGTACTTTAATAAATTCGCCAAAATTACTTCTCCAGTTATTTTAGATGGGTTATTTGCAGAAAGTTCTATTTTTTCAATATTAAACCTTACCTCTCCGGTGTAAATTCCAGGTGTATAATTATTTGGTATTGAAATATCAATTAATATGTTTCTGTTTCTATTTATTACTGGTTGTTCTTCTACTTTAATTAATTCTGAAATCTCTTCATCTATTTCTGTTGTTAATTTGAAATAATCTTCTGTAGGAATTGATAATCTTATTGATTCAAAAATATTTTCATCTGGAAATAATTGTATTTCTATTTCTTCTTCCAAGAAAATTTCTTCATATTCTTCATCTTCATCCTCTCCAGGTGGTGAACTTGGTCCACTTGGGGAAGATGGGCCAGATGGCCCCTTTGGATCTGGGCCCGGTAATGGTGCTGGATCTTCTGTAACGTTACCAGTTATTTCTACTATTATCTTTGAACTATTTGCTTCGTTTCCGAAATAATCATATGCAGTTATGCTTAATGATATATTTGAACTTTTGTAAACTTCATCTATTGTCCAGTTGAAACGTTTTGGAAATGAGTTGTAAGTTTCATTTAATATTGGTTGATTATTTACTTTAAATGTGAAATAATTTGGGTTCTCATCCGATATGGCTGCAACCATTTCTATTGTTTCTTCTGGATCAAATGTTGTTTCGTTAGATACTAAAATAAAAGCCATTATGTTGGGGGTGGTGTTGTCTTCCCCCGCTATTGTAATTATTATTTCTTCAGTTTCTTGTTGATTTCCTGCTTTGTCTTCACCAATTAAGGTAAAATTCATTGTTCCGCCTGTATTGTTGTCTGCTTGAAACTCAACAGTAATTGGTTCTTCATTGTAAGTCCACACTGCCGAATAAACTTCTTCCCCTTCTTTCATCAAATAAACCATCTTTGGATTTGTGTCTGACCATGTTGATTGTATGTATGAAGTTTCTCTTGGTGAGATATTCTCTGGGTGGTATTCTTCAATTAATATGGGGTTTGTATAATCTAAGGAAAATTCCCATGGAGGGCTTTCTTTTACTTCTCCAAGGTCATTTTCACATGTTGCGGACCACGTGTGAATTCCCCCCCCATTTACTTCGAAAAATCCAAAATCAATTTGGTTTGGTGGAAAGTTGACTGTTGCTTTATTTATTTCATCGAGGTACAGTGTGCAATAATCTAAGTTATGATTATTTACTACTTCTATTCTAAAATTTATATTTTCATAGTTAAAACTATCATGGTGTGCTGGTGATTCTGGTTCAATTATGAATTCTCCGCCACCTTGCCAAAACCCGGATACTTCTTCTTCAGATAATGCTCTTGCATAAATTGAAAAGTTGTCTAGATTACCAATTAGGCCCCCCTCTAACCCACCTGCATATTCATTTCCTAATGTCATATTTAAAGTGTGATATATACTATTATCTCTTATTTCAAGGGATGAGTCATATAATTCAAAGTGGGGATTCCAAGGAGGGTGATAATGATCATAACCAGATGCACTATCCATCAAAACTCCGTTGACATATAGTCTAACTTCTGATCCATTGAAGGTCAATGCAACATGTGAGTAATCTGAAAACACAGAATAATTCCCTATTAGTTCTATTTGTGTGGGCGAGATCTGATAACCTTCTTCATTTCTTAGATCGAATAATGTCCTTGCTTCCAAGTATGAACTGGTTAATTCTAATTCAATTGGGCCAATTTTTCCTAAATTAAATGAGTTGATTGGTATTTCTGGTTTCATTGTAAACATTAAAGTAAATTCTCCTTCTCTCCCAATCATGGCCGTAGCATACCTCCCAATAGATCTAAACTCGAGTGAGCCATCCCCATCAAAAACTAATTCTTCATTTGATACAGCAGTTCCGTCTCTAAGTGCTGGTTTAAGATGTGTGTATGGAGCATAACCACCGGTGTTTACTATTTCTTCATTAGAGAAAGTATAATTTAGTAATGGTTTGTTTTTGTCGAAAGGAGTGTAAGACCCCACAGTTACTGTTGCATAATCTTCGGTTACATCATCTACAGTTATGTTTACTCCATTGTATGGATCTGTGAAAGTTTCTCCTTTTAGAAGGGCGTGTCTATGTACAGTTACATTGTATCCACTTTCTGTCTGAAACCCAGTTATGTTTGGTTCCATTATTAACAACTGTGTAGGGAGGTAATCTATATTTCCGTATTCGGTAATATCTCTAGAGTATCTTACGTGCACTCCTTGTGTTTCTAAAGTTGTATTTACATGATCATCCCAATCCTCTCCTTCTTCCTTGTGATCCCATCCAACATGAAATGGATTGTTATATCCAATTGCCTTTCTGAAATCAATGGATAATACATTTTTATCTGGATTATATCCCAATGCTCTGTTTTCATAAGTTATTGGTATTCTCAGCGATCTTATTTCATTATCTTCTTCTAAGATTTCTATCGGGTATATGTCGTACGTTCCGTTAGTTACTTTTAATGTGTTTTGTGGGGGTAGCCATCCAATCCCGTGTTTACGTATTGCATGGAAATATCCACTTGTTGATCCACCCATTACATCCATAAAATCTCCGTATGTGCTGAGAGAGCAATAGTCAGATATGGGTGTTCCACCCCATGTTGTTCCGTTATAACAATGTAATCTTTGAGAATGGCCTGCCCCAAGATTGTGACCAACTTCATGAGTTACAACGCGCAAACTTCTGATATTTTCCTTAACATAGCAGTGACTATATCTTGTCGGAGAACCATTTATCGTTCCATCTTTCATTCCCACATATGCAAGCCCTGCCCAACCAGCAGTTCCACTTGTAGCAGGAAATGCGAAAATATATCTTGAAAATTCGTTTACAGGAATTCCATCTTCAAGAGAAGCGTTTACAAGTTTTGTAAAAAAATCATCAGTGGTGTTGGCATAGGATTCATTGTACATCATGTATGGTCCTGCTATTTCTCCTTCAAAAAATATATTTCCATAAGAATTGTTTATGTAGTAGTCTCTTAAAGAATGATCGTTGTCTTCGAATAGAGATTCATTTACTATGGCTAATGCTTCGTCTCCTTCTGTCCATGATATGCCGGGTACTTTTCCTTCTTCAAAAGTTCCAATCATTACTAAAGTTCTTTGTACTCCAAAATTATCTTCTATCTCTAAACCTTCAGGGGGATCTGTTAGGATTATAAATGATCCTCCCTCTGCGTCGTCAATTACCATGAGTTCACCTATTTTTATTCCAGTTATTTGTATTTCTGTTTCCGGTTTGACATCTGGTATGTTTCCAAATAATTGTATTGTCTCTTCTTGATTAAAAATGAAAAATTCTTCATGGCTATTAATGAAATTGCCGTCTTCATCTGATTCATCTGCTACCGCAATTTCTACTTTTCCTATTACTGGCCCTCTAAACTCTACTAACTCGTTTAATTCTTCTTCAGATAATCCTTCAATTATCTCTTTTGATACTTCCTCAACCTGAAGTGCAGAATTTGGATCTTCTCTTATCAATTCTTTTAATAGTTCTTTTCTTTCCTCTAGAAGTTCTCTTGTTGTGATTGTTTTTTTTGAAGATAATTTGTAATTAATTTCAGATATTCGAAAAACTGAAGGATTTGGAATTTGTTCACTTTCTAATAATGGAGATAATTTTGCCCCACTATTCTTTTGGAATAGATTGCTAATTTTTAGGTTGTCAGTTAAGAATTCTTTAGTGGTTTTACCTGTCTTTTCAAAGTAAAATGCCCCCGATATTAATACTAAAATTATTAAGAATATCCATGCGTACTTTAATGCAAATTGCAGGTTAGAATTCACGCTCTTTTTCATGCCATAATCTTCCCCATACAAGTATAAAAATGTTTTTAGTTAAAAAAATAGAAATATCTATAGACTTATTCTTATAACTTAATTTTTTTTAGATGTAATTTGTGTTTTTTAAAGTAATATATCAAATATGCCGCATAGAGCATTAATGCAAGTATGAATATTATCATGTAAATAACTATCTTGTTGTCTATTAAATCATATATTTTTGTTTCTTCTTTACCTTTTGATGAATTGATATTGCTTTCTTGTTTAGTCTCTTGATTTGTTTGATTTTGGGAATTATTGTCAATATGTAATTTTTGGGAGTCATCATCGTTACTATTCCCTCCATTATTATCATTTCCACCCTCATTTGGTGGTTCTGGTTCGTTGAATAGAGCATTAACTACAAAATCTTCAGTAATTAATTGATTTCCTGCTCTATCTGTCCCCCTTGCGTTGAATGTCTTTTGATTATTGGTTTCTACAATTGTCCATAATGCGAGTGTTTGTTCATAATATGTCCATTCTTGGGATAAAAGATTATTATTATTTTCTAATAATTCTATATAGTTTGGGGTTTCATCTTCCCATTCTGCAACCATTACAAATGTTCCTCCTGTGTCTCCAGTTTTAAGATAATTAGAATAAATAATATTGTATGTAGGATTAGTATAATCTGTTGAAAATCTCCATTCTATGCTTTCTGAAGTATTCCCCTCAATATCATTGCAACTTACATACCATCCATTACTTTGTTCTTCAGATATATAAAAAGTTCCAAAATCCACTAAACCTAATTCTGGGTTGTTTATCTGAGATATATTTTGATTATTTAAAAATAATTTACAGTATTCGATCTCATTATCATTCGTTACTGATACCATAAAAGAAATATTTTCATAGTTAAATGCATCTCCATAATTTGGTGTTTGTGGTTGTATTTTAAAATTATTTGTTTCTCCATATTTGGAAATTTCTTCTTCAGATAATGCTTTTGCGTAAATTAAAAAATTATCTATATATCCATTAAATCCATAATCTTCATCTTTATCTTCATTTCCCATGATAAATTTATCATCATATGTTTTTGTAATTAAGTTTGCTTCATTTAATGGAATATCTGAATAATTTGTAGCCATATCTTCCAAGCTACCATCTATGTATAATTTTAATTCTGATCCCGAGTAAGTTATCGCTATATGTGTATCATTATTAAAATTTATATTTGGACTTTTTAATATTATTTCTCCTTCTTCCTGATTTGAATTGCCTTCAAATAATGTGTGGACTTCTAAACCATTTTTTTCTGTCAAATAAATTTTTGTGTGATCAAAATAACCCGCTTTCATTATTGGTGTTGGAAATGTTGTTGGCCCGAAATTAAACATAAGGGTGAATTTATCTTCTTTTTTTATTATTCCGTTTGTATATTTTCCAATAGAACCTATTTCTAACGAACCAGTTCCATTAAAAAATATTTTATCTTCGTAATAATTTGCCCCATTATTCAAGATTGGATTGAAATAAAAATACTCTGGATTGTAAGATCCATAATTTTGTAAATCTTCTTCATTAAATGTGTAGTTTAATAATGGTTTTTCTTCATCAAAAATTTTGAAAGTATTTACTGTTACGGTTGCATAATCTTCTGTTACTTCGTCAACAGTTATATTTACTCCGTTGTATGGATCTGTGAAAGTTTCTCCTTGCAAAAATGCATGCCTATTTATAGTGATATTTATGTCTTCTCCGAAAATATTACTTATATTATATTCTGATATTATAAGTCCTGTTGGCATCATTGTAAATTCTTTATTTTTTGCTTCTCTTGCATACCTTATGTGAACCCCCTGTGCTTCTAAACTAGTATTCACGTATCCTCCTTCATGGAATGGATTGTTGTAATAGCTATTTATTTTTCTAAAATCTATGGTAATCACATTGTCTTGATTAAATTGCAATATTTCATTTTCGTAATAAATGGGGATTCTTAGTAGTTTTAGCTGTTCTGAGTTGTTTTGATCGTCTGTAGAATACAAAGTATATGTTCCTTTGGATGTTGTTAAAGTATTCTCATCCCCCAACCATCCTACTTCATGTTTGTGCTGGGCATTATAATACGCCATAGTTGCCCCACCCATTACATCCATGTAATCAGTATATGTTCCTACAGAACAAAAATCTGAAATTGGAAGCATTCCCAATGAATCATCATTGTGACAAATAAGTCGTTTAGCATGTCCCATTCCAAAGTTATGTCCGACTTCATGAAACAATACTCTTGGACTTAATATGCTTACTTTTACCCAGGCAGAACTAAAGTTTGCCAATTCTCCATTAGGCAGTTCATAGTTAAATGTTATTCCTCTTGTTGCTATTCCGCACCATCCTGTATCTTCAGTGGGTTGTGGATGCCCAAATATTATTCTCTTATATTGGGTGATATTAATTCCTTCTAAAATAGCATACTCCAATAAAGCAGTTCGTATTTTAGATCTTGTTCTAAGTTCTTCTTCAGTGAGCATTTGCGGCCCTAATATGTCTCCCTCAAACCAAACCTGCCCATATGAGTTTTTTAAATAATAGTCATTTAGTGAACCATTTTCGTTACTAAATATGGACTCATTAACCCTATCTATTGCCCCGCTCCCTACAGTTCCAGCCCCATAAATATATCCCTCTATGTCAGTTCCAATTAGAACCAATGTATTTTGTAGTCCAAAATTTTGATTTGATTCATTAACTATTCTTGGCTGATCTAGAATTATAAATGACTCTTCTTCATCTTCAAATGCCATAATTTCATCAATCAATATTCCTTTTACTTTTGCTTTGGTTCCACAAGGTATGTTTGGAATTTCTCCAAAAAGTTTTATACTCTTTGAATTTGTTGTTAATAATATCTCTTCATAGCATCCATTAGTTTCTATATCTTCTTCTTGAAATATTTCTATTTGTCCTTCCACAGGCATTCTTTTTTCAATTAATTCGTTCAATTCTTCTTTTGAAAGATCTTTTAAAATTTCTATAGGGGGTGGTAAAATAGAAAGTGCTTTTTTCGGATTATTTTGTATTAATTCTTTTAAAGATTCTTTTCTGCTTTCCAATATTTCTTTTATATTTTTATCAAATTCTCTTTTGTCTTCAGAACATAAATTTTTTGTAGCAATTATTAAATCTTTGGATAGGGAAATTGAATCTGTTTTTTCTTTGAACAATTCATTGTAGTTTGTACATTTTTCAGGAGACATTTCAGGAAAAGGTTCTTGTTTACAAATTGCAGTTAAACTAAGAATAATAACTAACATAATAAAAATAATAATTTGTAAACTTTTATCATTTTTTGTCACTTTCTCTGGTCAGGTTATATTTTTGTTAGTATAAAAAGGTTTTTCCGAGAAATTGATTATAAAACCCCAGGAAGAGACTGATGTCCTTTCCTAGGGAAAAAGAGGTGATATATCTCTAGAAGTGTCAACTTATTTATAAATCTTTCGGTAAGTGCTACTCTGGAATGGTTACAGAATTACTTGTCTCTTTTCCTTCAAAAATAGTATATGCGCACTTTCCACAGTGTTTTCTGCCTTTGTGAACTGCTAAAAATGTTCCTGCTCCGCATTTTGGACAAGTAGCTTTTCTCTCTATCTTGTCTCCTTCTATCTTATATTTGGAGAATTTTTTACTCGTTACTTTGTTCTTTGGTTTTGGTTTCTTCGCCATCTTTCTTTGCCTCAGCAGGTTTTTCTACTGGTTTTGGTTCTTCTTTTTTTTCTTTTATTCTTTCTATTTTTTTCATAGAATCTAAATCATCATAAATATAAACTTCAACTATTGCCTCTGTTGATCCAAACTTTGTTTTTATTTTTTTTATTGCTATTAATTCTTCCTTACACTTGAATTTCTTTACAATTTCTCCATTTACTTGTTCTTCCGAAGGTGTTGGTTTTTCTGTGTGTGGAAATTCTATGATTATTTCTCTCCTTGGTAGGGCGAATGATTTTTCATCTTTGACGACTTTCATATTTTTATTGCATATTCTCCTTTAACTTTTATATCTAACTTTTTTGCTATCTCTGACTTTTCAGAGTCCATTATAATTATTCTTCCTTTCATCGTATCTGTGAATTGATTTGACTTACAAACTGGACAAACATTACCTTCAACTATATACTTGCATTTTTTACATATTTTTTTCATTTTTTATTTTTGGTTTTCTTACCTTCTTCATCTAACCATTTAATATTTCCCATTTTATTCTGTCTCATTGTGAGACCTATCTTTGGATTTGTAGGATCTTTATATGAAATTGCTATTATTCTTGCTCTGCAAAGATCATTTATTTTTAAAACTTTTTTTGATTCTCTTCCTTGTAAAGTATTATTGCTTAATGATACAAAATCATCCATTGTTTGACCTATGTGAATCATTCCATCTATTGGTCCAATTTCAATAAATGCTCCGAAATCAGTTATATCTGAAATCTTTCCTATGATTACTTCTTGTAATTCTGGTTTGAAAGTTATTACTTTAAATGTGGTTTCATAGTGTGCAGCCCCATCACCATGGATTATTACTCCCTCTCCAATTTTTTCTACGGTGGACACACCAACAACGAATCCTAACTCTTCAGATACATATCCTTCAAATCTATCTACAAGTGATTTTAGTACTGATTCTTCAACGAATTCTCCAAATTTTGATGGAGGAACTCTTATGTGGTCTTTTATTTCGACTTCGTAAAACATTTTATAGAGATTGAGGCTTATTGTTGATTTTTAAACCTTTCGGATGGAAAATATTATGAAATGAATACTTTTTAAATTTAAACTGTTTAGTTATTTTATGACAGATGGTGATTGTAATCAAAATAGATTAGTTGACTTTCTATATGATTTGGGTGGTAGCTTTAGGGAAATATTTGAGCCAGGTAGCTTTATTAGGATTGCACATGACTATGCAAAAAAAGAAAGATTAGGTCCACTTGAAGCGTCTCTTTTTTGTGCTCCCCTTTATATTTTGGAAGGTGCCAAACTTGTTTCGTATGCTGTTGCGGCCCAGTGGTTGTATGAATCAGTCCAACAATCATTGTAAAATTTTTCTTAATTAATTTTAAAATACTTTTTTTGCCTTATTGTTATTGTTCTTATCCCTTTATCCTTTAGTTTATGTTTTAATTCTCTGTCTAGGGTTGCTACTATTGTATTTTTATCTGAGTTCTTTACTATTTCTGTATCTACGTCTTCTGTTGCTTTTATTTTTTTTATTTTTTTTATTATTTGTATTGCTAATTTTTCTTTTAGTTTTTCTAGTTCTTGTACTGTTTTGTCTATTATCTTTATTTCGTAATTCTCTTCAATTATTCTTTCAATTTCTCTAAATATATCTATTTTGTTTTTTAGAGCCGAGACGATGAAATTTGTATCAAGTAGAATTGTTTTCATCTTTTCTTCTTTTTTGGTTTTCCATACTTGTAAACTAAAGCTGCGGCAGCAACTAATCCTATTCCTGCAAAAGTGTTCATTAAATTCATTGTCGTATTATCTTCCGAATATCTTACGCAAGCATTGGATGGTTCGCAGTTTTTGTCTAACTGATCGCAACATGTTTCTGAAAATACTGCAAATCCAGTTATGCCAACTCCAAGAAAGAACACAGCTAGAAAAAGTAGCAATGCCATCGCGACTATTCTTAATTCCATATTTTTCTTTTATTCTTTTAGTTTATAAAAGTTATGAGAAAACTTATAAAGTTAAATTTTAATTATTGTTTTATGAGTAAGTTTCATATGCATAAACATTGGGCCGATGTTATTTTAATTCTTGGTTGTGGTTTTAGAGGTAATTCTTTGGGAACTGAATCTAAGTTGAGAGTTAAACAAGGTGTTAAGATGTATAAAGATGGCTTCGCTAAGAATTTGATTATGACTGGTGGTACGAGTAGGAAAAAATCACTTTCTAAGTTAATGAAGGATTATGCTATTGGTTTGGGTGTCCCTTCTAGAAGAATTTTTATTGAAGAGCAGTCTAAAGATACTGTTGGTAATGCTATTTTTTCTAAACAAATTTTAAAGAAGAATAAATGGAAAAATGTTTTATTGGTTACTTCAGATTACCATGTGGAAAGATCTATGTTTATTTTTCATCATGTTCTTGGTAAGAATTATAATATAATGGCTTCTGATGTTAGTACTGGTTTGTTTCCTAAGCTTTTTAGTAGGGAAAATAAGAAATTATTGCTTGCAGATGGGCTTTTTTCCGGGATTGGAGAAGGAAAGGATGCTGTGATAAAAAAGAGGTTATTAGCTAGTCCTTTGTACTAAATCATACAAAAATTTATAAAGAATTTAGTAATTTCTTAAAAATTGAATTTTGATAGTACAGAGCTTGTATTACCTGAATTTTAGCAGAAAGCTTTATATACTTAAGCATGTTTTTTTCTTTAGGTTTTTGGGGATTTTCAATGGAAACTAACAAACAATCTAGCTATAACGCTCAAAAAATACAGGTCTTAAAGGGCCTAGAAGGGGTGAGAAAGAGACCTTCAATGTACATAGGTGATACTGGTTCTAGAGGACTACATCACATGGTATATGAAGTTGTAGACAACTCTATTGATGAAGCCCTGGCTGGATTCTGTGATAAGATTAGTGTTACAATAAAAGAAGATAATAGTATCTTAGTTGTAGACAATGGACGGGGTATCCCAATAGATGTTCATTCTGAAACTGGAAAATCTGCAGTAGAAGTTGTTTTGGGAACCTTGCATGCGGGTGGTAAGTTTGACAAAGATTCTTACAAAGTTTCTGGTGGTTTACATGGTGTTGGTGTTTCTGTTGTGAATGCACTTTCTAATTGGTTGATTGTTAAAGTCAAACAAAATGGAAAAACTTACGAGCAAAGATTTGAAAAAGGAATTGCTTTGCCAAATCCTAAATTATCCGATAATGGTGCTGAAGGCACGGGAACTTCTATTCATTTTTTACCTGATGATGAAATTTTTTCTGAAACTGAATATGAATATGATATTTTAGCAAATCGAATTAGGGAGTTAGCTTTTTTGAATAAGGGCGTTGAAATTTCTATTTTTGATGAAAGAAATGAAAAAAGTGATATTTTTGTTTCTGAAGGTGGAATTAAAGATTTTATTAAATTTGTAAATAAGAAAAAAACTGTTTTACATGATGAAATAATTTATTTTGAAAAAGAAAAAAATAATACTAGTGTTGAAGTTTCTGTTCAATATAATGATGGTTATCAAGAAAATTTGTATGGTTTTGTAAATAATATTCATACACATGAAGGTGGAACTCATGTTATGGGGTTCAAAACTGCCTTGACTAGGGTAGTTAATGATTATATTAAGAAAAAAAATATTTCTAAAGATAGAGTTAGTGGTGATGATTTGAAAGAAGGTTTAACTTGTATTATATCTTTGAAAGTTCAAGATCCGCATTTCGAAGGTCAGACTAAAACTAAACTTGGTAATTTGGAAGTTAAAGGGATAGTTGATAGGATAGTAAGTTCTGGTTTGAGTACTTTCTTTGAGGAAAATCCCGACATTGCTAAAACTATTTGCAGTAAAGCTGTTTTGTCTTCTAAAGCAAGGGAGGCTGCAAGGAAAGCTAGAGAGTTAACTAGAAGGAAAGGAGTTTTAGATTCTGGTTCTTTGCCTGGAAAGTTAGCTGATTGTCAATCTAAAGATCCTGCTCTGAGTGAAATATTTATTGTTGAGGGAGAAAGTGCAGGTGGAAGTGCAAAGGGTGCTAGATCTAGAGAGTTCCAAGCTATTTTACCTTTGAGGGGAAAAGTTTTGAATGTTGAAAAGTCTAGGCTTGATAAAATTTTGACTAACAAAGAATTGTCTACACTTATTTCTGCTATTGGTGCTAATATTGGTGATGAATTTAATCTTGATAAATTAAGATATCATAAAATTATAATTATGACTGATGCAGATATTGATGGAAATCATATTGCAACACTTTTGTTAACTTTCTTTTATAGACAAATGAAACCTTTGATTGAAAAAGGTTATTTGTATTTGGCAGTTCCTCCACTCTATGGAATTAAAAAAGGAAAAAGTGTTACTTATGTTTATTCTGATGCCGAACTTGAAGAAAAGTTGAAAGAAATTGGTAAAGAAGGAATTACAATTCAAAGGTATAAAGGTTTGGGAGAAATGAATCCTGATCAACTTTGGGATACTACTATGGATCCTGAAAAAAGAACTTTGAAGCAAATTACAATTGAAGACGCTGTTCATGCCGATGAGTTGTTTAGCATTCTTATGGGTGTTGAAGTTGAGCCACGTAGAGAGTTTATACAAGCTCATGCGAAAGAAGTAAGGAATTTGGATGTGTGAAATGGACAGGGTAAAGCAGAGATTAATAGAGACTGAATTGAAAGAGAGTTACATAGATTATGCTATGTCTGTTATTGTTAGTAGGGCTTTGCCAGATGTTAAAGATGGTTTAAAACCAGTTCATAGAAGAATTCTTTATGCAATGTATAAAATGGGTTTGTTAAGTAATAAACCTTTTAGAAAATCTGCAAGAGTTGTTGGAGAAGTTCTGGGTAAATTTCACCCACATGGAGACGCTGCAGTTTATGGTTCTTTAGTTAGAATGGCCCAAAGTTTTTCCTTAAGACATCCGTTAGTTAAAGGACAGGGTAACTTTGGTTCTGTTGATGGGGATCCTCCTGCAGCAATGAGGTACACTGAAGCCAAGTTAGCTAAAGTTGCTGAAGAAATACTTGAAGATATTGAAAAAGAAACTGTACCTTTTGTTCCTAATTTTGATGAGAGTTTAGAAGAGCCTTTAGTTTTACCATCTAAGTTCCCTAATATTTTGGTCAATGGTTCTTATGGAATTGCCGTCGGTATGGCAACAAATATTCCACCACATAATTTGAACGAAGTTGTTGATGCTGCAATAAAAGTTATTGATAATCCTGAAGTTGAGTTGGCTGAATTGATGGAAGTAATTAATGGTCCTGATTTTCCTACCGGTGGAATTATTTTAGGTAATTCTGGAATAGTTAACGCTTTCAAAACTGGAAAAGGTCAAATTAGAGTTAGAGCTGTATGTGAAGTTGAAGAAAAAAGAATAATAATTACAGAGATTCCTTATCAAGTTAATAAAACTCATTTGATAGAAACAATTGCTGAGTTAGTTAAGAGTAAAAGAATTGAAGGAATTTCTGATATTAGAGATGAAAGTGATAGAACTGGAATGAGGGTTGTTATTGAACTGAAAAGAAGTTCTAATGCTGAATTAATTTTAAATCAGTTGTATAAACATTCTCAGTTGCAAACTTCTTTTGGAATAAATATGCTTGCTTTGGTTGATAATGAGCCAAAAGTTTTGAGTTTGAGAGAGTTATTAAAACATTTTGTAAGTCATAGAAAAGATGTTGTAACTAAGAGAACCCAATTTGAATTAACTAAGGCCAAGAAGAGGGCGCATATTTTGGAAGGTTTGAAAGTTGCTTTGGATAATATTGATGCAGTTATTAAAACTATAAAATCAAGTAAAGATGTTTCAATCGCTAAAAGCTCTTTAATGTCCGGATTTAAGTTAAGTGAACTACAAGTACAAGCAATTTTGGATATGAAGTTGCAGAAATTAACTTCTCTTGAAACTAATAAATTGAAAGAAGAATATGATGGTTTGATTAAATTAATCAAAGAGTTAAAAGAAATTTTGGATAATGAAAGTAAAATTCTAAAGATAATAAAGGATGAATTGACTGAAATTAAGAGAAAATATGGTAATGATAGATTAACAAGAATAGAAGATAGTGATGAAGAAATTGAGAATGAAGATCTGATTAAGAAAGAAGAAGTTGCAATTACTTTGACTGATGATGGTTATGTTAACAGATTACCAGTTGATACTTACAAACAGCAGAAAAGGGGTGGGAAAGGAATAAAGGCCATGGGGACGAAGGAAAGTGATTTTGTCAAAGATGTTTTTGTATGTAACACTCACGATTATTTATTGATTTTTACAAATAAAGGAAAAGTTTACTGGTTGAAAGCATATAATATTCCAAGCACTTCTCGTTATTCTAAGGGTGGCAATATAGTTAATTTACTTGGTGTTGGAAAAGATGAGAAAGTTAGTGCAGTCATTTCTGTAAAAGAGTTTAGTGAAGGAAAATATTTGGTTATGGCAACTAAGAAAGGTTTAGTTAAGAAATCTAAGTTGAATGACTATTCTAGACCAAGAAAATCTGGAATTATTGGAATTGGTTTGAGAGATGGAGATAATTTGGTTAGTGTTAAATTAACTGATGGAAATAAAGAATTGTTATTAGCTAGTTCTAATGGTATGGCTGTTAGGTTTAATGAGAAGAATGTTCGTTCTAGTGGTCGTGGTTCTTCAGGTGTCAGAGGGATTAGTTTAGGTAAGAATGATAAAGTTGTAGATATGGAAATCGCTGATGGAACTTGTTTAACCGTTAGTGAGAATGGATTTGGGAAGAGAACTGATATCGGAGATTATAGACTGATTAATAGGGGTGGAAAGGGTGTTATTAATATTAAAACTACTGAAAGGAACGGCAATGTTGTTGGTGTAAAATGTGTTCCTGAAGATAGAGAAGTTATGATTATTTCGAAGAAAGGAATTTTGATTAGAACTAATGTAAAAAATATTTCTAAAGTTGGTAGGAATACACAGGGTGTAAGACTTATGAGGCTTGGCTCTGATGACCGGGTTAAAGCTATTGTTGCTTTTGAGAATTAATTGTATAGCGAAGGATCTACTATTTCACCATTTACTATCGGAATATATCCCCATTTCCTATTATGACACTCTGCCCTTCTTTTGAAGTCTTCATCTACTTGTCTAAAGGGGTTATATCCAAATCTCTCTGTTGCAAGTCTTATAATTTCTTTAATCGCTATATGGCCTTCGTGTTTTTCTATTTCCCTCTCAACAAAAAGTCCCACTTCTTGGTGCCCTTCGTCTGTTTGAACTAGAATGAATTTTTCTGGCATTTTACTTTATTGAGTAGTTTTTTGATTTTTTAAATGTTATTAATTAGAGTTCTTTCTTTTGTATCTTCCTCTCTTTTCTACTTTTTCTAGTCTTTCTAATGTTTCTTTGTAGTATTTGCTTTTTTTGTAGCCTTGTAGGAATGCTTTTAGAATTTCTTCGTAATTTAGATAGTGTTTGGATTCGAATGCTTGTTTTATCAAATGGATGTCTACCGCCTTGTCTTCAGTTTTGCTTGAAATGAATCCTAGGCCGAAATCTATGAAGTAAACCTTTTCTCCTTTTAGAATCATATTTGAAGTTGTTAGATCATTATGTATTATTTCATTATCATGCATTATGGCTGTTTGTTCTCCTATTTTTTTAGAGACTTTTTTTCTTTTTTCTTTTGGGTAATTATCTAATGTGTTTTTTATAACGTCTCCTTTAATATATTCCATTACTATTTTTGCGTTGTTTTCATCAACTTCCAGAACAGCAGGGACATTTATTTGTACTTTCTTTGCTTTTGTTAGAATTTTATTTTCTCTTCTTGTTGGGTATTTTCTTTTTTTTAGATCAATATCTGGATGTCTGTATGATTTTTTTATTCTTTCTTTTACTAAATTTCCTTTTTCAAGATAAAGTATTGCTTCTGCGCCGGTATAGATTATTTTCATTTTGGCATTTTGAACTTCTTCATTAATTTTTCTGGGTTGCCCCTCATTTGTTTCATCATTTTTTTAGACATTTTGTATTGTTTTAGTAATTCTCTAACTTCTCCAGATGTCACTCCTGCACCCTTAGCCACACGTTCAATTCTCTTACGGTTGAACATTAGTTCTGGTTCTTCTAATTCTTTTTTTGTCATGGATTTCATTATATGTTTCCACTTCTTTAGTTTTCCATCCTGAACTTCAAGCATATCTTTTGGAAGTTTCATATTTCCCATTCCAGGAATCATCTCCATTACTTTTTTCAATGGGCCCATCTTTTTCATTGCAGATAATTGTTCGTAAAGGTCTAAGAAATTGAAATCTCCTTTCAAGAATTTTTTACCTAGGTCTTGAGCTTCTTCTTCAGACATTACTTCTTTTGCTTTTTCTAGAAGTGCTTTGATGTCTCCCATGCCAAGTAAACGTCCTACAAAACCTTCTGGATCAAACTCTTCTATATCGCTTGTTTTTTCTCCAACTCCAATGAATTTTATTGGTGCTCCAGTTACTGCCGTCGCTGATAGTGCCCCCCCTGCTTTTGCAGTTCCATCCATTTTTGTTGCTACAACACCAGTTATTCCACAACTTTTATGGAATTGTTCTGCTTGTTTTTCTGCAGTTTGCCCTAGGTCAGCGCTAATAACTAATAAATTTTCATTTGGTTTTATTGCCTTGTTTATTTTTTCAATTTCTTTTACTAAATCTTCAGATAAAGCATC
This sequence comes from Candidatus Woesearchaeota archaeon, assembly GCA_964474895.1. Lineage (GTDB taxonomy): Archaea > Nanobdellota > Nanobdellia > SCGC-AAA011-G17 > PNOQ01 > CAYFNK01. The sequence goes on along the minus strand of CAYYUK010000002.1, from coordinate 32,949 downwards.
TCTCCCAGAAGTATCAAATATGACTATATCAAATGCTTTTAGTTCTGATTTGTATTTTTTCCAGATGCCTTCTGGTTTCTTTTCTGTTTCATCTACGAATGTTTTTATTTTTAGTTTGTCACCTAGTTGTTTTAGTTGTTTCATTGCTGCAGGCCTGTGTACGTCTAGCCCTATCATTGCTAATTTGAAACCCCTCTTAGAATAATAACTTGCTAATTTTCCTGCAGTTGTTGTTTTACCATTTCCAAAAAGACCCACTAGCATTATTTTGAATGGTCTTTCTTTCCCTATCTTTACTCCTTTTGTTTCTCCACCTAAGAATTTGGTTAGTTCTTCGTAGACTATTTTTACTAGGTAATCTCTGTAGGAAATATTTTTTGGGATGTCTTTAGAAAGTGCTCTTTCTTTTATGTTTTTACTCAGTTCGAAAACCAATTTTACGTTTACGTCTGCATGAAGCAATGCTCTTTGAAGTTCTTTTACTATTTCATTTACTAGCTTTTCATCTACTAATGGTGCTCCTGCTATTTTTTTTAGAACTCCTTTCAATGATTGGCCTAGTTTTTCCATTACCATCCCAAATTACCTATTAATTTTTCAACGTTGAACTTTTCTATGTCTCCGTATTCTTGACCGTAACCAAGGAAATATATTGGCTTTCCAGTTATGTATGAAATTGAAACTGCTGCTCCGCCTTTATTATCTACATCGGTTTTAGTTAAAACTATTCCGTTTATTCCTACTGCTTCTTCAAATCTTTTTGCCTGCTCTACACAATCATTTCCAGTTATACTTTCTCCTACAAACATGTTGAAGTCTGGATTTGAAACTCTTGTAACTTTTTTTAGTTCATCTAAAAGATTAATATTACTGTGCATTCTTCCTGCTGTATCTATTAAAACTACATCTGCATCTTTTGCTTTTGCATATTTTATTGCGTCAAATGCTACTGCTGCTGGATCTGATCCGTAATCGTGCTTTACTATTGGAATGTTTAGTGCCTCTGCGTGATGTTGTAATTGATCTATTGCTGCTGCTCTAAATGTGTCTGAAGCTGCTAAAACTGGTTTTAGATTGTTTGTTTGTAAATATTTGGCTACTTTTGCTATTGTGGTTGTTTTTCCTGAGCCGTTTACTCCTAAAAATAATATGATGTAGGGTCCTTCTTTCTTTTTTATCTCTTCTACCAAATCTTTTGGTTCTTCTTGAAATAATTCTTTGACTGTTTCTTTTAATGACTTTTCTACTATTGTTTTTATTTTTGATTTTTCTATTGGGTTGTCTACTAAATCTACTTTTAGATTATCTTTTATTTTTTCTATTACTTCTACTGCTAAATTGTTTTCTAGAAGTCCCATTTCTAAATCCCAGAACATATCTTCAAATTGTTTATCTGAGACTTTTGTGGTTGTTATTGCTTGCTTTACTCTTTTTACTATTCCTTCTTTTTCTTCTTTCTTTTCTTCTTCTTTCTCTACAATCATAGCTTTTTCTGGCTCTTCTGAGAATTTCTTTACTATTCCTTTGAACTTGTCTTTTAGTGAGTTGAACATAAGAATTTCAGGTTGTAGAGTCTTTTAAAGTTTATTCTTTTGGTTTTGTATGCTGTGCCACTTTGCCCATTGGCTTATTTTCAAGTAGAGTTATTTTTAGGTGATCTCTTAGTTCTGTTATGTATTTATACAATTCCTCGTTTTTGAAGTATTGTTCCATCTGTTTGTATTGATCAAATATTTCTGGAAACATTCCCAAGGCCCCATCATAATTTCCTTCATATATTCTGTGATAGGCTTCTTTCAATAGCCTTTCAATTTCAATTTTGTGAACTTTATATTCGTGAACTTTTAGAAAATGATTTAATTTATTTTGAGCATATTTTCTTAATGATTCTTTTAATTCTGGATTCTCTAAGTAAGATTTTAATTGATTTAATTGATCTTTTATTATGTTTAAATTATCAGCTTTTGTAGAGTAGATAAGATCCTTTGTCTTTTGATATGTTAACAATTGTAATTTTGTTTTGTTTAATTCATCTTCATTGTCTAATTTTTCGTCTGGCTCTAATCTTTTGAAGGATTTTAGAAGACTTAGATATAATTTTACTGCCTCTTCGAATCTTTTTGTTTCTATTAATCTCTCTATTTGTTTTTGTATTTTTAGAAATTTATTTTTCTTCTTTAAAATCATAAATAAAAATAGAAAAAGAGGTATATAAAGATTTTTACATCATCATTTCTGGAGACATTCCTTGTCCTGGCATCTGCGGACCACTTCCGTCTCCTTTGCTTGCAATTATATCGTCAATTCTCAATATCAATTCAGCAACTTCTGATGCACTTTTAATTGCTTGGGTCTTAACTTTCAAGGGCTCTATTACTCCTTCTTCCCAAGAGTTAGTTACTTTTCCAGTAAAACCATTTATGCCTGCTTCTGTTTCGTTTGCATCATGTTTTGATTTAAGTTCTGTTAAAACATCAATTGGATCCAATCCTGCATTTTCAGCCAAAGTTTTTGGTATAACTTCAATTGATTCTGCAAAAGCTTGCACTGCCAGTTGTTCTCTTCCACTTAAACTATTTGAAAATTCCTTTAGTTTTTTTGATAATTCCATTTCTGGTGCTCCTGCACCTGCAACAACTTTTCCTTCCTTAACTGATGCTGAAATATCTCCAAGGGCATCTTTTATTGCCCTTTCTATTTCATCAACCACGTGTTCTGTCCCGCCCCTAATAAATAATGTTACGGCTTTTGGATTCTCACACTTTGTAACATAAGTCATTTCTTCGTCGCCAATCTTTTTTTCTTCAACTGAACCAGCGTTTCCTAAATCTTCTTCTTTCAAATCTTTTAGGTTGCTTACTATTTTTGCATCGGTTGCTTTTTGAAGCTTTACCATATCTGATTGTTTAACTCTTCTTGTAGCATAAATTCCTGCTTTTGATAAATAGTGTTGTGCAAGATCATCTATGCCTTTTTGACAGAAAACTACCTTTGCTCCTGAGTTAATTACTCTATCAACCATATCTTTGAGCATTTTTTCTTCTTGATCTAAGAAAGATTGTAATTGGGTTGGATCTGTTATCTGAATTTTTGCATCGATTTCAGTATCTTTTATTTCTAATGCAACATCAAGCAAAGCTACTTTTGCATTTTCAACTTTTTTTGGCATGCTTGAATGAACCCTTTCTTTGTCAAGGACTATCCCTTGTATCAATTCTGAATCTTGAATTCCGCCACCAACTTTCTTTTCTATTTTTACATTATCTAAGTCTATATTTGTATCATCGATTATTTGTTTTATTGCAGTAACACAAATTTGTGAAAGTTTTTCTTTAGCTGATTCTGCACCTTTTCCGGTCATTGCGGTTTCTGCAATATTTCTTAAAATTTGTTCATCATTTATTGTAATATCTTTTGCTATTCCTTGTAAAATTTCTTGTGCTTTTGCTGCTGCTTGTCTATAACCTTTAGCTATAACTGTAGGATGTATATTTTCATCTATCAATTTTTCAGCATTTTTTAGTAATTCTCCGGCCAACACAACTGCAGTGGTTGTTCCGTCCCCAACTTCTGCTTCTTGGGTTTTTGCAACTTCAACTATCATTTTTGCTGCAGGATGTTCAATTTTCATCTCTTCAAGTATTGTTACACCATCATTTGTTATTATAACATCATTCATAGAATCTACAAGCATTTTGTCCATTCCTTTTGGACCTAATGTTGTTCTAACTGTTTCTGCAACTAATTTTGCAGCAAGAATATTATTTCTTTGTGCCTCTTTTCCAACAGTTCTTTGGCTGTTGTCTGACATAATATAAACTGGTTGTGGATTTTCTGTCATTTTGTGCTTATTACCCCCAAAAGTGCGAATATTTGCAATCTTTATACTGTGTGGACTTATGTTCTATTTATAAAGTTTTTTATTACTGATTGGGAACTATAGTTTAATCTATCAATACCCTTATTAATTCAAATCAATACATTTCTTTTATGAAAACAGGTGTAAAAGTTATGGATGCCATGACTAATGAGCCCGTTGTCGTTAGTCCTGATGAAAGTGTTTTAAGTTGTGCTAAAAAGATGGATAAACATAGGGTTGGGAGTCTTTTGGTGGAGAATAAAGGTGTCCTTTTGGGTATTTTTACTGAGAGAGATTTGATTAGCAATGTAATTTCTAAAGGGCTTAATTCTGAAAGAATAAAAGTTAAAGATGTTATGACTCGTAAAGATATGACAACTATCCTTCCCAATGAAGATGTTTATGAAGCAATTTTGATGATGGGTAGAGATGGTATTAGGAGATTGCCAGTTGTTGATGGTGAAAAAGTTGTTGGACTATTGACATACAAAGATATTATAAAAATAACTCCTGATTTGTATGACATTTATGTTGAAAAGCTTAAGATGAGATTTCACAATTAAGAGTAAGCTTTATTAAATAAAAAAATAAGTTTCTATTGTATGGCTAATAAGATGAAAGTAACTCCAGGCAGGGGTCTTCAGATTAGAGACAAGGGAGTTTTTAATTTTGAGAAATTATATGGTGAGATGAAAGGGTGGTTTGATGAGTATAAATATGATTTCGAAGAAAAAACTTATTCTGAAAAAGATGGCAGCAAAGGAAAGGAAATAGTTATTGAATGGAGGGCTGAAAGAGAAGTTACAGACCACATTAAATATCATGTTGATATTAATTTTAGATTTACTGGATTAGTCCCTGCTTCTGATAATTTTGTTAAGGGAACTGCTAAGATAACTTTTTTGGCTAGTCTTGAAACAGATTATAAGGAACAGTGGGATAAAACTGTTTTTTCTAGTTTCCTTTACAGGATGTACGATAAATATATTGTTAAAGGTTTTATTGATGGACACAAAGCTAAGTTGTCGAAAGAAGTAAAAAATTTGCAAAGTGTTGCTTCGGAAGTCCTGGATTTTCATAGGTAGTAAACAAAAAGCTTATTAAAAACTATTTTCACATATTGTATCATGGAAGTTTCTAAGTCTGTAGCAAAGATGGCTTTAAAGGGCAAAGGTATTTTTGACATGGGCGAATTATATAACCACATGAAGTATTGGTTAGATTTTCAAGGTTATGGTGATGAAAATAGTTCTTTCAAGGAAGAGCAGTATGGTGAGAGAATAAAAGGCGATGCTAAGCAGTTAGAAATAAGGTGGGTTGCTGAGAAGAAAGCTAATGATTATGTAACATATAGAATTACTATAACTTTTTTTGTTCTTGGTCTTAAGCCAGTTGAGATTGAGCAAGATGGCAGGAAAATTGGTACCAATTCAGCAGATGTTGATATTAGATTTGAAGCCAATTTGATTCTTGATAAAAATAAGAATCCTGGTGGAAGCGAACCAAAACATAAATGGAAAAATAAATTCTTTCAAAAGATGTATAACGAGTATGTAATAAGAGATAGGATCGAAGCACACAAAACAGATTTATACAGTAAGATTTACTCTCTTCATGGAGAGGTTAAATCCTTTTTGAACTTATCTGGTAACTAAGAAAGTTTTATAAATCAAATTTTCTATTCTATGTCATGTCTGAAACAGATCATATCGTAAAAGATCTTATTCTATCTAGAAAGGCGCAATTTAATTTGGTTGAATTGTATAAGTCTCTTAAATATTGGTTTGAAGTTAATGGTTACGTTTTCTTTGAAAAAGAGTATGAAGATGTTATTAAAGATGGCAAGAAATCAGTTACAATAAAATGGGAAGGTTCTAAGAAGATAAATGATTATTCTAAACTTATTTTGTCTGTAAGTCTAAAAATTAAAGATTATGAGATAGTTGAAACTAAAAAAGAAAAATTGGTTGATTGTTCCCTAAAAGTTGGTATTGATGGTGATTTGGAGTCTGATTATGAAGAAAAATGGGAAGATAGGCCAATTTGGAAGTTCTTGAGAGCTGTTTCTGATAGGTTTTTTACTGAAAAAAAGAGAAATATGCTTGAAAATATGATAAAAGATGATGCTTATGACATCTTTAATAAGACCAAATCTTTCTTAAATCTCTACAAATTTAAGTAATCAAAACCTTTTTAAATCCTATTTTCCACTCTATTTTGCCCGTCACGAGAGTACCAGACGGAGCTCACGACAATGTTCAAGCTATGAACTTTGGGGTTAGTGTTTCGGGCAACAATATTAATCATTACATTCAAAGTTGATTAACAAGGGGGCAATTACCAAGTATTACGCTTATTTTATTGTATGGTTTTACTTAGTTTGTCCTGATTAAGATATAAAAATGACGAAAGAAAATTGGAGGAAAGAAAATGGGAAAGATAGGCTTAGTATCAGCCAAATATATAATTCATGCTCAAATAGTTGTAGAAGGTGTAGTAGAGAGACCGGATATTGTTGGTGCAATTTTTGGCCAAACTGAAGGACTTTTAGGCTCTGATTTGGAGCTTAGAGAGCTTCAAAGAAATGGCAAAATTGGTAGAATAGAAATTAGTGTAGAAACTAAGAACAGTAAAACTTCTGGTGAAATAATTATTCCATCTAGTTTGGATAAGACTGAAACTGCGTTGATAGCTGCAATTTTGGAAACTATCGAAAAGATTGGACCTTGCACATCAAAAGTAAATTCAACTAGTATTGAGGATGTTAGAACTACGAAAAGAGATCAAGTTGTTGAGAGAGCTAAAGAACTTTTGAAAGATTTAACATATAACGTTCTTCCAGATTCTATGGAAATAACTGAAAAAGTTGCTGATTCTGTTAGATTGATGGATATAGTCGATTATGGTAAAGAAAAACTTGCTGCTGGACCGATGATTGATGCTTCTGACGAGATTATCATTGTTGAAGGAAGAGCAGATGTTATAAATCTCTTGAAAAATGGTATAAAAAATAGTATTGCTATGAATGGCACTTCAGTTCCAAAAACCATAAAAGATTTGAGCAAGTTGAAAACTATAACTGCTTTTGTTGATGGTGATAGGGGTGGAGACTTGATCATAAAAGAACTGATAGGTACAAGTGAAATTGATTTTGTTGCAAAGGCTCCTGATGGAAAAGAAGTAGAAGAGCTTACTAAGAAAGAGCTTAACAAAGCACTTAGAAGCAGGATTCCTATCGACAAATTTAAGTTAGATGTTGGTAAGAGAAAACCTTCTACATCTCCTGCACCAAGAAGGGCCGAAACAAGGAGTACTGTAACTAGACCAAGAGTTAGTCCAGTTAGAAGACCTCCTGTGCAACCACGAGCAAGAAAGATAAGAATATCTAAGAAAGAAAGTGATGCCTATAAGGAAATGTTGGATGAGCTTGTTGGAACGAGAGGAGCATATATCTTGGATAAGGGATTAAATATTTTAGGCAAAGTTCCTACTTCAGAATTATCTACTACTATGAAAAACTTCGGATCAGGTATTCATGCTGTTGTTTTTGATGGGACTCTTGATTTGGATGTTTTGAGGACTGCTGAAAGAGCAAGAGTTAAATGTGTTGTCGCAATGGACTCCAAAGTTGATCCAAGGACTGCAAGGGTAGATATAATCATAAAATCTAACTTTACTTAATCCGAAACAAATATAAACAAAAAAATAAAGTTTTGATTATGAAAAAGAGGTGGACATCTTCAAGAGTTTTTCCATTGGTTTTTATAGTTTTATTTTTACTTCTTGTTTTTTTTCTTTTTAGGGTAGTTGATTGCGGTTCTGATGAAAACTGTTTTAATGAGAGATTTTCTAATTGTGAAAGAGCAAAATATGTAACTGAAGATGAGGGCAATATATTCGAGTATAAAATAAGGGGAGAAAAAAGTTCTGGTTGTGTTGTTGTAGTTAGTGTTATTGAAGTTAATGAATATGCAGATCAGGAAACCAAAGATTTATTTAATGGAAAATCAATGATTTGTACAGTTCCAAATAATCAAGAATTTACTATAAATGCTTTAAGTTATTGTACTGGTCCCCTAAAGGAATCTATGTATGAATTAATAATACAAAAAATGTATGGCGTTCTAGCTCAAAGTCTTGGAGATATTATTTATCAGTTGCAAGAATAATAAGTGTAGGCATGTCCTAAGTTCGAAAAAGAAATTAACAATTGGTTGAACCTTAACTTTTCCTCCTCTCTACTTATCATAAGCGCCAATGTAAAAGATTAAAGCTGCTCCGTTCCCGGCCTGACTTGGTTCTCTAACACACCAACCCTATGAGGCAAAGGATCAATGTACGAGTTAAGACCAAAAATTAAATATCTAATCCTGGCCTAAGACTTCGACTCCACCATAAAGCTCGTTTGCGGTTACAGATAAGAGCTAACTACCCAGTCTAGCCTACATTAAAAATTAACATTTAAACTGTTTTTAAGAGTTTTGATTTGAGAACTTTGTTAACAAAAACGCTTATAAATAGGGCAAGTACTCTGTAAACTGAAGGTATTTAAAATGCAAAGAGTCGGTGGGTTTAGAAGAAAAACAAGAAAAAAACTGTCCAAAAACATTAGACAAAAGGGGAAACTTAGCATAAGAAAATTTTTCCAAAAATTTGTTGATGGGGATAGGGTTTACTTAGTTGCAGAACCATCACATCAGAAAGGAATGTACTTTCCAAGATTCCATGGCAATGCAGGTATTGTTGATGGAAAGCAAGGAAGTAATTATTATGTAAAGATAAAAGATGGAAGCAAGATTAAAAGAATACTTACACATCCCGTTCACTTGAAAAAGGCATAAAAATGAAAATAGTTAATGAAAGACCAGTTAGTACTTATGAAGTTAAGGAAGAAATAGTTGGTATGAAGAAGAGAGATAAAGAACTTAACTTTAGAGCTAAAAAAGTTGAAGAGTATTTAGGTAGTGTAACTAAGCTAAAAAAAACACCAAAGGATTTCAGAAAGGAATTGGGAGACTTGGGAATAAGCAGATTGAGAGAGAAGAGCATGGTTCATATAATGAATGTTTGTCCCGATGATTTGGATAGTATAAAAACAATATTATCAACTGAAAATTTAACATTAAAAGAAGAAGACTTAAACAAAATATTAGAAGTAGTGAAGAAATATGCTTAAGGTTATAAAAAATGATGAGGGCAAAAGAAGAGTATGCAATTATTTTGGACTTCCTTCCGCACGGGGATCCATTCGACACGAGACCCATGCATCAGAAGACTTCTATAGCGCAAGCTATTGGAAAGGCACATTTTACGTTGTTGGAATTGATTCCTAAGAAGGGTGAATTTTTACAACCCCATGAAGTAGTTTATATTGGTGATGGTAAGAGAGATAAAATACACCACATTGGTGGTAAGTTATATTTATCAAAGCTAACTCAAACCGCAAAGTCAGAAGTTGAAGTTATTATAGAACAGTTGATAAAAGATAATGAACAAATGTTTGTTGAATTCTTTAATAAGGCTGAACCACTAAATACGAGGATGCATCAAATGGAATTACTTCCAGGAATAGGAAAGAGACATACGGCAGAAATAGTTGAAAGGAGGGGTGAGAAGCTTTTTGAGTCTTTTGAGGACATAAAAAATAGGGTAAAATTAATACCTAATCCAGAGAAAGTTGTTATGAAAAGAATCTTTGTTGAGCTAGATAATGGTGATAAACACAAGATTTTCTCTGCTTGAGCATAACAAAAAGATTTTTAAATGACTCGAAAACCATTTGAAGGATAGAATGGATGAAAAATTAAAACACATAGTTAGAATTGTTTCGACAGACCTAGAAGGAAGTAAGCCAATTGGCCAATCATTTTTGAAAATAAAGGGCGTTGGACACTCCATGATTAACGCTGTTTGTTCTATAATCTCTCTTGATAGAAACAGAAAAACTGGTTCTTTGAGCGATGATGAAGTAAAGAAGATAGAAAATGTTATAAAAAATCCTATAGAGAATGGTATTCCTGATTGGATGGTAAACCGACAAAAAGATCGTGATACTGGTGATGATTTACATTTAACAACTTCTGATTTGAGATTGAGAAAAGAGTTTGATCTTAAGAGATTAATGAAAATAAAAAGTAGAAGGGGCTTGAGAACTTCTGTTGGTCTTCCTTCAAGAGGGCAAAAGACCAAATCTAATTTCAGAAAGAAGAAAGGCAGGGGAGGAAAATCTCTTGGTGTAAAGACTAAGAAGAAGAGTAAGAAAGGTTAAAGATGGGTCAGATAAAAAAACAAAAGAAAAAGTACGATACGCCTTCTCATCCATGGCAAGCTGAAAGGATTTTGGAAGAGGGAAAATATACAAAAGAATTCGGTTTTAAAAATAAGAAAGAGATATGGAAAGTTATTGCAAAATTAAAAAACTATAAATTTCAAGTAAAAAATTATATTGCTGATAAGAATTCTGGCCAAATGAAAAAGGAAAAAGATTTGCTTATGAATAAATTACTAAAATATGGGCTAATAAAAAAAGATTCTAAAGTTGAAGATGTTCTTGATCTTGAACCAAGGGATCTTATGGAAAGAAGACTTAACACTCTTATATTTAAAAGTAGATTAGCTAGATCTTTGAAACAAGCAAGACAATTTATTGTTCATGGTCATATTAGTGTTAATGGTAAAAAAATAACAGTACCTTCTTATTTAGTTAGTTTGGAAGAGGAATCAAAATTAAGGATAAGTCCAAAGTTACCAATCATGAAAGAAGAAGAAAAGAAAGAACAAAAAAAAGAAGCTCCTGTTGCTGGAGACTTGGTAAAAAAAGAAACTGAACTTGTTAAGAAAGAAGACGTGCCTGTTGCAGCTGACTTAGTTAAAGAAGATAAGATTAAAGATAAAGAAATCTCCGGAGAAGTTGCAAAATGATGAGAGATAGAAATCAAAAGTTAAGATGGGGAATTGCCCACATTTATGCTTCTTATAATAATACTATTATTCACGTTACAGATATCACTGGATCTGAAACTATTGCTAAATCTTCTGGTGGTATGATGACAAAGGTTCATAGATTGGAAAGTAGCCCAACTATTGCTATGATGGCTGCAAAGGCTGCTGCAGAGGGTTCTCTTGAAAAAGGAATTAACGCTGTTCATGTTAAAGTTAGGGCACCCGGTGGCCACAATGGTCCAGTAAGTGCAGGTCCCGGAGCACAAGCTGCAATAAGAGCTATGACAAGAAATGGACTAAAAATAGGCAATATTGAAGAAGTTACCCCTCTCCCACACGATGGTTGTAGGAAGAAGGGTGGAAAAAGAGGGAGAAGACCTTAAAAATGGAAATTAAAGTTCTTGATAAAACGGATAATGAATTAAAAGTTGAAATTTCTGATATTAATGAAGCAGAAGCAAATACTTTAAGACGGTTTATGATTGCCGAAACTCCTGTTTTGGCTATCGATGAAGTAGAATTTTCTGGCAATGACTCTCCATTGTATGATGAAATTTTGGCGCATAGATTGGGTTTGATACCCTTGGTTACTGATTCGGGTGTTTACAAAGTTAAGGATTATAGTTGTAATATAAGTTTGGATGATAAAGGTCCAAAAACTATTTGTAGTTCGGATTTGGTTTTTAGTGATAAAAATATTAAAGTTGCCATTGAAGAACTTCCTATTGTTAGTCTTTTAGAAGGACAAAATGTTAAGTTCGTTGCAACTACCAAAGTTGGCGTTGGAAAAGAACATATTAAGTTTTCTCCGGGTGCGGTATTTTATAGACATAAACCAATTTTGAAAATAAATAGTACTTCAAAAGGATTGAACAAATTTCCAGAAGCAGCAATTAAGAATGGAAAATTGGATGAGCAGAGTATTTTAGACAACCATTTGTATGAAGCTTGTGAAGATATTGATCATAGTATTTTAGAAGTTAATTACGAGAAGGATAAATTTATATTTAATATAGAATCTTTTGGACAATTAAGTCCTGAAGATATGTTAAAAACCTCTATTGAAAGATTTAACATAAAGTTAGACGAGTTCAGTAAAGGTCTGAAAGGTGCTAAACCGACAATAATAAAAACTCTCGCTAAGAAAGTCAAAAAGTAATCATGCGGGAGTGCCAGAGCGGTCAAATGGGCTGGGTTAAGGTCCCAGTGGCTTAGTGTCTACGCAGGTTCGAGTCCTGTCTTCCGCATAAAAAATGAAAACCGGAACAACAAATCCAAATGTAAAGAACTTGATACAAGAAATCAAGGACGCTTCTGCTAAAGGGACGTCTGGATTTTGGAAAAGGATAACTAAAGAATTAGAAAAGCCAAGAAGAAACAGGAGAGAAGTTAATGTTCAAAGAATAAATGATAACACAAAAAAAGGCGAGGTTGTAATTGTTCCCGGAAAAGTGTTGGGTAATGGTGATCTTGATCATGATGTTACTGTTGTAGCTCTACAATTTTCTGAAAAAGCTTGTGATAAAATTAAAAATAGATTAACTATAGGAGAACTTTTGAAATCTAATCCAACTGGAAAAGATGTTAGAATACTTGGTTAAAATGACAGTTATAGACTCTACAAATTTAATTGTTGGAAGGCTTGCTACTAATGTTGCAAAGAGAGCATTGCTTGGAGAAGATATTAATATAGTCAATTGTGAAAAAGCTATTTTAACCGGAAGAAAAGAATCTATTTTGAAAAAGTATAGAGAACGAAGGGATAGGGGTAATCCTTTAAAGGGACCTTTTATTTCTTTTATGCCTGATAGATTTGTTAGAAGAATTGTTAGAGGCATGCTACCTTACAAACAAGAAAAGGGCAGAATAGCTTATAAAAAAGTAATGTGTTATCTTGGTGTTCCAGATAAATTTAAAAACCAAAAGGTTGAGACAGTTGAGAGTGCTGATGTTACTAATAGTAAGAATACAAAATTTATTGATGTTGAGACTTTAACTAAACTGATTAGAAAATGAAAGTTATCCATAATTCAGGAAAGAGAAAAACAGCAATAGCAAAAGCTACTATGAAGGCTGGAAAAGGCAATGTTAGAATTAATTCTGGTTTGCTGAAGGACTATTCTCCAATAACTGCAAGATTGAAAGTTATGGAACCACTTATACTTGCTGGTGATATTGTTAAGAAATTTGATATTTCTGTTAAAGTTTCTGGTGGGGGTTGGAGTTCTCAAGCAGAGGCTGTTAGATTAGCTATAGGTAGATGTCTTGTTGAATCTAATAAATCATTGAAAGAAAAGTTTTTTAAGTATGATAGGAATTTATTGATTGCAGATACTAGAAGAAAAGAAGTTTGTAAACCTAATGATTCAAAAGCTAGAGCAAAGAGGCAGAAATCATATAGATAAAAATGATAATTCCAATAAGATGTTTCAGTTGTGGAAAACCAGTTGCCCACTTATGGAAGGAATACAAAGAAAGAGTTGAGAAGGGTGAAGATCCAAAGAAAGTTATGGATGATTTGGGGTTGAAAAGATATTGTTGCAGGGCATTATTTTTGGGCCATGTAGATTTATTGGAAAAGATTGCCCAGTATAAAAAATTCTGATGAGAAGTGATGAGTGGCTTAATGCTAAGTTAGAAGAAGTTTGGCAAGTTCTTATGCCTGATGTTGAAAAATTGAATAAGGTTTCTGTTGTTTTTAAGGGTAATTGGAAAACCAAATTTGGACATATTAAAAAGATGAAAGATGGTTCTACTCAAATTGTTGTGAACGGTCTATTTAGAAATGAAGTTGTTCCAGATTATATTATTTTGACTACTATTGCTCATGAATTGATTCATTACATGCATGGATTTCACAGCCCTTATCCGAAACGGTTTAGATATCCCCATCAAGGAGGTATTGTTGATAAAGAACTGAAAGCAAGAGGTTTTGGTGTTTTGCTTAAGTTAGAGAAAGACTGGGTTAAGAATAGTTGGGTTGAAGTTATTTCTTCGTTAAAGGGAAACGCATATGCTTCTTACACTCAAGACAGTAGTAGACGACTTTTTTGTTTTTAGTTCTTATTCTTAAATTTTTTCCAGGTTTTAAGTATGAGTAACAATGTTTACAGAATCTTCTCTTGTATCCTCTTGGAAATCTTAAATTTATTTTCATAGCTAGCTTTCTTGCCATGTCTACGTATTTGTTTGCCAGTTTTGGATTTTTTTCGAATATTTTATCTGCTTGTTCGAAAAGTTCTTTTATCCTTTCTGCAGCTATTTGTTTTTTATCCATAGTTATGTTTAGAAATTGGTTAATAAAAAGGTTTTGGAACTTAACAATACTTTAGGGCGTTTTTTGCATATTCTTTTACGCTTCTTGTAATTCCTTCATTTAGATTTTCCAATTCATTTAAGTTAAACCATTTTAGTTCAGGACTAATCTCTTTGGTCCCTTGTTTTAGTTCAGTATTCTTTGTTTTTGCAAAGAATATCATTGTTATATGTTCATGAATTTCATTTATGCTATGCCGATTCATATATGCTGGGGGAATTAAATGCTTGTACTTTTCTTTTTCATAATCTAGTACAACGAAGGTTGAAATCAGATCTACATCTAATCCCACTTCTTCTTTTACTTCCCTTATTGCTGCTTCGTTTGGGTCTTCATTTGGTTCTAAATGTCCACCAACGCTTAGCCACATTCCATATTTATCATGTTTTCTGAGTAGTACTTTTCCATTGTTTACTACAAATACTTCAACAGTTAAATCCATTTCATAATTTTTATGTGCCATTGTTTTTATGTAATGAATATTTTTTATAAAATTATGGATGCGCGAACGGGGACTTGAACCCCGGTCTCCGCCTTGGGAAGGCGAAATTCTACCACTAAACTATTCGCGCTTGAGATTGTTGTTTAGTTTAACTATAAAAAATTAGATTATAAAAAATTATTCTATAATTTCACATATTCTAGTTTTAATTTCTGTAATTTTTGTGTGTTTTTTAAGAAAATTTTCTAAGCCTTTTTCAGATTCATATACCAATTTTCTTTTTGCATCAGGTCCACTAAATATTAGTTCTTCTTCATTATATCTTGACAAAGCATTTTTAAGAGAATCTGTATAAATCCCGTATTGTTCACCAATTAATTTTAGCTGTCTCCCTAGGTTAGCCGAGAATGATTCATGACTTGCTCTAATTGCTGGTGCCAGTTGGACAATAATATCTGAATTCCACATAACACTTCCTTCTTCTATTAACATATCTTTAATAAATGGAAAAATAGTTTGAGTTAAATTATCAAAACCATGCACTTCCCCTTTATAATTCAATTTGAGAACTGGAGCTACTAATTCTCTTAATTTCCTCGTGTACTTAGTTTCTTTATTTTGTTTAGTATAATTTGCCATACACGCAGTCATAATTTCTTATTTATAAGCTTTTCTATTTGTTACTACTACATAGTTTAAATTATTTACTTTTTGTTAATTTTATTTTAATTTAGTTTAAAAAAATTATAGAAAAACGGACAACTATCCAGAGTTCCCGCAAAAAATTGCAGTACAATCTGGAACGTAGGTTTGCTTAACTTCCGGGTTCGAGATGAGTCCGGGTGTATCCAAACCGCTATGGTCGTCCTAAGAATGAGATAAAACTTTGTTTTATAAAACTTACTATATTTGACCAAAAGTCTTTTATATCGTTATTTTGGACTAAGTTCTCACAAAGGGGTGTAGGAGTAAAAATGAATGGAAATGGAGATAATTACTCAATAGAAACTGAACTTGATATGGTTGTTCATTCTAGTGCGTCTATTATAAACTTATGTCCTGGTTTTTTGGAAAATAAATTGCAAATTCTAAAGTTAGGTGTTGCCAGGAAAAATTATAAGCCAGTTTATATTTTGAGGCAACGTGGATACCATGGGGCAGATTCTCTTTTAGAAGGTGTCAGAATAATGGTCGAAATAGAGTATAGTGGTAAAAATAGTGGTCCTGCTAGAAATAAGTTGATTAGGACTATTGACTCTGATTTTGAAGAAGGAAGACTAAGAAGGGAAGCTAAATTAAAGAATAGCGGTCCTGCTAGAAGTAAGTTGATTAACAAAATAGATTCTGATTTTGAAGAAGGAAGACTAAATTAGAGTAACTTTAATTTTCCAG
>CAYYUK010000002.1:0-16898 GCA_964474895.1 Candidatus Woesearchaeota archaeon | reverse complement strand
ATAGATTCTGATTTTGAAGAAGGAAGACTAAATTAGAGTAACTTTAATTTTCCAGTTACTTTATCTATTACTTCTTCTTTTTCAGGCCCAATACCCAATGCAGTTATTGTTCCTGGTTTAATTTCTGTTTTTCCTGCGTCTTTTATCAATGCAGTTGTTAGTTTTTGTTTGTCTGCTTCTTTTTTTATTAATAATAACTCTTCTCTGCTATTTACTTTTAGAATAACTTTTTTCATTCCTTCGTTTCTCCAAGCTTTTACTTTTTCAGGATCACTTTTTAGAGTGGCTTCTGTAGAAGAATGACTAGATTGAGCCGCTATTTTTCCTTGACTCATCTTCAAGTCTTTTCTTACTATTATTGCTTGTTTGTAACTCATTTTCCTTTTGTTTTGAATTTGTCTTGTATTCTATTTTCTACTTTTACTAATACTTTATGTAATGCTTTCTCTAATTCCCAATCCGAACCTTCTACGTTTATTAGATTAGAGGGTTTTTGAACTCTTGCGTGGAATGAATACATATGTCTGTTTCCTTCTTTTTTGTGTTTTTTTGCGTGAATTATTAGTTTTCCTTGTAGGTCTCTGCTGAATTTTTCGTAGTGTCTTTCTGCTAGTAATTGCATTTTTGTCTTTTCAGTTTCTTCGAAATCGTCTAAACCTAGAAATTGGATGTTGTTTTCCATTTTAGTATATTAAGGAGTTTAAGTTATTTATAGTTTTTGATAGTGAAGAGAAGAAAAGAAGATTATTTGTTATCAACTTCTCTCCAATATTCTGGTGAGCCTATTGTATATTCAATACCTTTTGGACCATCTATGATCATTCCGTCTAGTTTTGTGCCAGCAGTGATATCTGCCCCTCCAAAATCTGCACCTACACAGTATGCATTTCTAAGGCTTGCTGAGCCAAGTTTTGCATTTCTAAGGTCTGCATCTCTAAGGTTTGCCCCCACAAAGTAGGCTACTCTAAGGTCTGCATCTCTAAGGTTTGCTTCTTCAAGGTTTGCTTCTTCAAGGCTTGCCTGAAAAAGTTTTGCCCCATAAAGGTTTGTTTTCTGTAGGTTTGCATCTCTAAGATATGCTCCTTCAAGGTTTGCTTCTTCAAGGTTTGCTTCTTCAAGGTTTGCCAATCCAAGTTCTTCCCATCTAAGGTTTGCATTTACAAGATATTCTTTAGGTCTTATTTTATATGTCTTTGTTATTGTTCTTGTCATTTTTGTCGTCTCCTTTTTATTTATCACTTCTTAGTGATATCAATTAGACCTCTAAAAACCTTTATAAATATTCGCTACTAATTGTTTTAGTAGTAATATGGATAATAATATAGAATCTTTAAAGTCTGCCGGATTATCTGAAAGAGAAGCGTTAACGTACTTAGATCTTCAGCAATATGGAGAAAGTCAAACAGGAAAAATATGTGAAAGGACTAGAATTCCTAGCTCGCAGATATACACTCTTCTTAGCAGTCTTTTAGAAAAAGGATTAGTTAATTTTAAAATTGTGAATAATGTTAAGGTTTTTAGAGCTTCTGATCCCGATTCTTTAGCAGTATTATTTGAAGAGAAAGAAAAACAAATAGAAGAAGAAAAGAAACAATTATTAGAATCTATCTCTAAGATGAAAGTAGTACCTAGTGAGATTTCTAAACTAAGCGATTTTAAATATTTCTCTGGAATTCGTGGAATAAAATCTCTTTATATAGAAATTACAAATGCTTGGAAATCTGGAGATGAATATTATATTGCTTCTGCTCCTTTAGAATCATTTCATAAGTTAGAAGGTTTTTTTCTTGATGTAGTGCATAAGAAACGCATAAAGGATAAAGTGAAGTTAAAAATAATTACCAACAAAAATAGTAAAAAATATGGAATGTCAAGAAAAAAAATGCAGCTCACTGAAGTTAGGTATTTAGATGTTGAAACAAAAACAGAATATGGAGTGTTAAACGATTATTTTTTTCTTATTTCATATGGTAAGGAACCTTATGGATTATTGATAAAAGATTCTAATTTTGCTGAGACTTACAAGACTTTTTTTGAACTTATGTGGGGTTTGGCTAAGGCCTAAATTATTTAGTATGAATCTCTATAGCGTCTTCTTCTTTTAATTTATGATTAAGACCAACCCTCATTGCGGGATGTTTTGCAGATGGACCCCATACTTTTGCATAATCGAAGTTTCTTAGAAAATCTTTGTGTACTTTTATTGTTAAATCCCTAACTGTTGATTTTTTTGGAAGCGCTACAGGTGGGTGATCTTTTTCTTTACTCGGAGATTTGGTATAAACATAAATTAAATTTAGATTCTTCCAAATTAAACTTTTTATTTTTTCAGAGTCAACATCTGGATTTATTGTTATTTTTTTGTTTTCTATTTCTGCGTCTTCCAATTCTTTTTTTATTAGTTGAGTATCTTTGTCTGTTATTATTACCAAATCAGAATCTCTTGCTATTCCCCAAAATGCTGGTCCGTGTTCTTTTTCCAATGAATTTTCTGTAATTGCCGGAATTTCTATTATTTGTACTACTATTCCTTTGTAATTCATTGTTCCCACTTCAGGCTTTTTTGTTGTAAATTCGTAGTCTGCTATTTTTGGTTTAGCATTTGTTATTCTTGATAGTAAGGTTGATTTTCCAGAATTTGTTACTCCAATAATTGTTACCTGTGCTGCCCCTTCTTTCTTTATTGAGAATCCTTTACTTCCTTTCTTTGATTTCTTTTCTTTTTCTAGAAGTTTTTTGTATTTTGAAATTTTTTGTTTTATACCATTTCTTAGTTTTTCAGCTCCTTTGTGTGAAGGTGCTGTTTGAAGCATTTTTTGAAGAATTCTTAATTTTTCTTCTGAAGTTCTAGCTAAAGGATATTCTAATTCTAATTTTAGGTACTCTGGTTTTGCGTTAATTGGCATAGTTATTGATTATTATATTATCCTTATAAAGCAATAGTTTTTTAAACAATAAATATTATTTTGTGGTATGGTAACAAAGAAAAAAAGAAAAAAGAGTTTTGCTAAAGCAGGTATGATTTTTGGCGGATTGGTTTCTCTTCTGTTGGGTTATTTGCTTTGGACAAGAATTATTGATATAGAAATCTTCTTTGCAATTGTACTTTTTGCTGCAGGTGTTTTGAAGATAGTTTGGGGCCTTACCTCTAAATGAAACTATTTGAAAATTGCCCTGACTGTGGTAGTAAGTTGCATATAGGGCAACACAGATTCGATGATGGACTGTACATGGTTTATTCTTGTAAAGAATGTGGTTTCAAAAAAGAAGAGCCTTTGGATGATGAAAAAAGAATAAGGCATATGAAAAAGAAATAATCTAATTTAATTATTTCCTATTTTTATTGCCTTTCCATTAACTATTGCATCAGCTAGTTTTTTTCTTGCTGAAGATAGAATTCTGTGGAATGTTGGTTGTGAAATATTCATTTTTACTGCACATTCATTTTGTTCTAGATCTAATGAATCTTTTAATCTTATTGCTTCGAATTCACTATTGTCTAATATTATTTCATCTAGTTCAATCTTTCTTATTCCTGCTGGTTTGAAATAAGAAGAGTTTGGTCGACCCCTGACTCTTCTTCTTTTACATGGTCTTGGCATGTTAGTTATCTCTTTGTCTTCGGTTTAAAAATCTTCTTCCAAGACCCCTCCCACTACATTCAGCACCTTCGTTTTCATCACCTTCGCACTTGCCTCTTTTTCTTCCTGTTTTTTGTCCTTTCCCATTGGGTCCAGTTCCATCTAAATTTGGCATTTTGTTAACCTCCATTAACTTTGTTATGAATATATATTCATAACTACTATTTAAATGCTATGTTTTTAACTAAAAACCTTTTTATACTAATTATCCAACGTTTTGTTTATGAAAAGTAAGGGAGATGAAGGTATCACTGTAAAGAAGTCTGAGAACTTTTCTGAGTGGTATACTCAAGTTATTACTAAATCTGGATTTGTAGATTACACTGATGTTTCTGGTTGTATTGTATTTAGACCTGATTGTTATTCTATTTGGGAGAACATTCAAAAAATAGTTGATGATAAATTAAAAAAATTGGGAATAAAGAATGTTTATTTTCCTCTTTTAATACCTGAAGGTTTTCTTAAGAAAGAGGCAGAACACGTAGAAGGTTTTAGTCCTGAAGTTGCATGGGTTACTCATACGGGCAATTCAAAACTTAATGAGAAATTGGCAGTAAGGCCTACTTCTGAAACTATAATGTATCCTTCATATTCAAAATGGATCAGATCTTGGAAAGATTTGCCATTAAAACTTAATCAGTGGAATAATGTTATTAGATGGGAATTCAAAAATCCTGTTCCTTTATTGAGAA
The DNA here is from genome assembly GCA_964474895.1 of Candidatus Woesearchaeota archaeon. Classification (GTDB taxonomy): domain Archaea; phylum Nanobdellota; class Nanobdellia; order SCGC-AAA011-G17; family PNOQ01; genus CAYFNK01. The sequence goes on along the minus strand of CAYYUK010000002.1, from coordinate 12,565 downwards.
CTAGGGAGTTTTTATGGAATGAGGGGCATACTGTTTTTGCTACAAGAAAAGAAGCTGAAAAAGAAATGACAGATATTACTTCCCTTTGGGAGAAGTTTTCTAAAGATTACCTGGCTTTGCCTTCTTTGGTTGGTCAGAAAACAGATAAAGAAAAGTTTGCTGGTGCTGAGTATTCTTGGAGTACTGAATTCATTTTACCAAACGGAAAAGCCATACAAGGTCCTGATGCTCACTTTGATGGTCAGAAATTTGCTAAGGCATTTGATATCACTTTTTTGGATAAGAATGAAAATAAACAATATCCTTTTCAAAACACTTGGGCGATTAGTTCCCGTATGATTGGTGTTATGTTAGCTATCCATGGGGATGATAAAGGATTGGTTCTGCCTCCAAAAATTGTTACTGATAAAGTTGTTGTTGTTCCTATTGTATTTAAGAAAGATAAAGAAAAGGTTTTGAAATTTGCTAATGATGTAAAGAAGAAATTGAATAAATACGGAGTTATTTTTGATGATAGGGAAGATTATAGTGCTGGTTGGAAATTTAATGAGTGGGAACTTAAAGGTATTCCTCTTAGGGTTGAAGTTGGTCCAAAAGATGTTGCTAAAAAACAGGTTGTTCTTGTTAGAAGGGATACTGGAAAGAAAGAAATAATAAAAGTTGGTGGTTTGGTTAAAAAAATTGACAATGCTTTAGAAGATATTCAAAATAATTTGTATGAAAATGCTAAGAAATTTCTGAATAAAAGTATTGAAAATGTAAATTCTTTTAGCGAGTTTAAGAAAGCAATTAAAGATAAAAAGATAGTAAAAACTTTCTGGTGTGGAGAACTTGAGTGTGAAGATATGTTGAAGGATGGCTCCGGAGCAAAAAGTCTTAATATTCCTTTTGATCAACCCAAGAAAAAGGGCAAATGTGTCTATTGCGGAAAAGAAGGAAAGCATTTAATATTTTTCGGTAAGAGTTATTGACCATGATTTACGAACCAGCAGAGGATTCTTATTTAATTTTGGAGCAAGTTAATAATTATGCCAAGTCTGGTATGAAATTTCTTGATGTTGGTTGTGGTTCTGGAATCCTCGCTAGAGCTGCAAAAAATGCAGGTTGTGATGTTCTGGCTGTTGATATTAATCCAAAATGTGTTGAATATGTAAAGCAACATGGAATAAAGGCCATTGTTTCTGATTTATTTGAAAATGTTGAAGGGAAATTTGATTTGATTGCTTTTAATCCCCCTTATTTACCAAAAGATGCAAGAGAACCTGCTGATTCTGCACTTAGTACTACTGGCGGTGAGAAGGGTTCTGAGATTATTGATTGTTTCTTACAAGAAGCTCATAAGTTTTTGAATGAAAATGGGAAAATTCTTTTGTTATTCTCCTCTTTGACTTTAGATGTTCTTGATCTATTTGATATGTATGGTTATAAGTATGAAATGATTTCTAGACAAAAACTTGACTTTGAAGAGTTGTATGTGTATGTTTTACGTATCTAACTGCAACAAAAACTTTATAAATCATCCAAAAAACCAGATTCTATCCGATATGACTACGTTTAGTAGGAGGAAAAAATGGACAAAAAATCAATATTAGATTCTGTAAAGAAAGTAAGGGAAATTTCTGGTAAGAAGAAGTTTGATCAAACGTTTGATATTTCTATAAATTTAGTTGGTTTGAATGTAAAAAAAGTTGATGATAAGGTTGATATATTTCTCCAGCTACCTAATGGAAAAGGAAAAACTTCTAAGATATGTGCATTTGTAGGTAGCGAGTTAGGTACCAAAGCAAAAATATTTGATAAAGTTATTCTACAGGAAGAATTTTCAATTTATAAGAAAGATAAGAAAAAATTAAAGAAATTGGCCAGGAGTTTTGACTTTTTTATTGCACAGGCAAATTTGATGGCAGAAATTGCTTCTACATTTGGTAGGGTTCTTGGTCCTTTGGGAAAAATGCCAAATCCAAAAGCTGGTTGTGTTGTCCCACCTATTGCAGATTTATCTCCGTTGAAAGAAAAATTGGATAATACAGTTCACTTGGAAACCAAAAATCAAATTGTTGTAAAAGCATCCGCAGGTTTAGAATCAATGGATGATGAAAAGATTGTTGATAATATTTCTATGGTTTATAATAGTCTTATTCATGATTTACCACAAGAAAAAAACAACGTTAAATCCATGTTTATTAAACTGACTATGGGTCCTTCTGTTGAAGTTACTTCCAAAGGTCCAGTTGTTCATGAGAAAAAGAAGAAAGTCAAAAAGGAAGAAAAAGTAAAGAAAAAAGAGAAGGTTAAGAAAAAAGAGAAAGTTGTTAAGGTAGTGGAGAAAAATGAGTAAGGAAGCACATGTTTCGGAAGTAAAGAAGAAAGAGATTATTATCTTGAAAGAACTTCTTGAAAAGAATAACATAATTGGCATTATCGATATTACTGATTTACCTTCTGCACAATTTCAGAAATTGAGGAACAAACTTAAAGATTCTCTTGTAATTAGGGTTGCAAAGAAAAACTTGATTAAATTAGCTATTGAAGAACTGAAAGATAAAAAGAAAGGTATCGAAAAATTAGAAGAATGTTTAGACAGTTCTATGCCTGCATTAATATTTACTGAACAAGATCCTTTTAAGTTAGCAAAGATATTAAACAAAAATAAATCAACATTGCCTGCAAAAGCAGGTCAAATTTCTCCAAAAGATATCATAATACCTGAAGGACCAACCCCTTTCCCTGCTGGACCTATTGTTGGTGAGCTTGCAGCGGCTGGTGTAAAAGCTACAATAGAAGATGGAAAAATTATTGTTAAGCAAGCATCTACTTTGGTTAAGAGTGGTGTAGAGATCACTGCAAAGCAGGCAGACCTTCTTGCTAAATTCAAGATAGAACCTATGGAAATCGGATTGAATGTAATTTCCATATATCAAGATGGTGAAGTTTACAAAAAAGATGTGTTGGCTATTGACGAAGAAACAGTTTTGGCAGACTTGAAATCTGCTGCAAGCGGCGCATTTAACGTTGCAATATTTACAGGTTATCCTACTAAGGAAACTGTTGATATCTTGTTGAAGAAAGCGGAAGCAGAGAGTTTGGCTCTTTCACAAAAGGTTCCTGAAGATGATGAAGTTAAGGATGAACCAAAGGAAGAACCTAAACCTACAGAAGAAGCTCCAAAAGAAAAAGAAAAACCTGTAGAAAGTGAACAACCAAAAGAAGAAGAGCCTAAACCAGTGGAAGTAGAGCAACCAGTAGAAGAAATCAAAGAACCTGAAGAAAAAACTTTTGAAGAGTCTCCAAAAGAGGAGCCAAAACCTGTTGAGGAACCTGCGCCTGAAGAAAAACCTGTAGAAAAAAAGGTGGATGGAGTTCCAAGTGCAGATGAATTAAAAAAAGAATCACAATCAGATCAATCAAATGAACAATCTGGTACTCAAAAAGATGTAGAGTCTCCCGTTGGATATACTGAAGAAAATTCGCAGGGTGCTCAGGAGATTATAAACAAAATGAAAGATAATATTAATGGAGGTCAAAAATGGAATTAATTTATGTAGCTTTACTCCTTCACAAATCAGGAAAGGAAATCAATGTAGAGAACGTCAAAAAGGTGATGGATGCTGTTGGATCCCAAGTTGACGAATCAAAAATCAAGGCTTTGGTAGCAGCTTTAGATGGTGTGGACATTGATCAGGCAATTAAAGAAGCAGTAACTGTTGGTGCGGCTCCTGCTGCAAGTGCAGACGCATCTCCTGAAGAAAAGAAAGAAGATAAAAAAGAAGAAGAAAAGAAAGATGAAGCTGAAAGTGCCGCAGGATTAGGCGCGCTTTTCGGTTAAAATCTTTTCTTCTTTTTATTATAATGAAGAACCTAAAGAACAACAGTGATCTGAGAAAGGAAATTAGTGATCTTAAGAGAGATTTGAATGAACTTAACGTTCAGAAAGAAAAATGGTTTTCTATTAAAGAGAGTTTAAGTGAAGAAATAAGAAGTCTAATTAAGTCTATAAGGAATATAAAGAGTACTAAAGATAAATCTAGTGAAAGTATAAAAAGTTTGAAAGAGCAAAGAGATAAATACAACAAACAAACCCAAGAATTGATTGTAGAGTTCAAAAAATTAAATTCTGAGAAACATAAGATAATGAAAGAGAATAAAATTGATTTTGATCCTTCTAAGATTTTAGATAATATAAATAAATTAGAGCAAAAAATTGAAACCGAAGCACTCTCATTCAAGAAAGAACAACAATATATGAAACAAATAAGAGGATTTAAGAAAAAATTGCATGAATCTGAGGGCGTTCAAGAAACATTTAGAAATCTTAAATCACTTTCTGGAAAAATAAAGGAGTCTAAGGATCTAGCTGAATCATTCCATAAGAGAATGCAGGATGAGTATAAAAAAAGTAAGGAAGGTTATGGGGATTTTATTTCTCTAACTAAACAGATTAATGATTTAAATAAAAAACAAGAAGAGGCATTTAAAAAGTTTATCGAGTCCAAAAATAAATTTTCAAAAATAAACGATGGTTTGAAGGGAAAATTAAAACATGCAAGTAAATTTGCTGTTGGAGAAAAGATAAAAAGACAGATAAAGGAAAATGCTGTTCTTGAAGAAAAAGCTAAAGAAGTTGAAACCAAAATAAAAGAAAAAAAGAAATTAACCACTGATGATCTACTTGTATTTCAAAAAGATGATAAGAAATGAGTTCTGAACAATTAATAGTAAACCATAAATTAAATAAACTTCTTTGTGAATTTTACATTATTAAAAAATGTTATATGCAAAAGAGATTTTAATAGTAGCTCTCTCTACCTTAATTCCAGCTTTGGAACTTAGAGCAAGTATACCTTTGGGCGTTGGTTTAGGAGTTCCTTGGATCTTAGTTTTTTTTGTTGCTGTTCTTGTAAATATTATCCTTGGTCCTATTGTTTATATATTACTAGATAAATTTGTATGTCTCCTAAAAAAAGACAGTATTTTTGAAAGAATTTATAGTAAATTTGTATTAAGGACGCAGAAGAAAGTAAGTAAGTATGTTGAAAAGTATGGAGAATGGGCAATAGCTGCATTTATTGCGGTTCCAATTCCTGGTAGTGGAAGTTATTCTGGAGCTTTGGCTGCGTACCTTATTGGTTTAAGTTATAAGAAATTTGTAATATCTAATCTAATTGGGGTTTTAATTGCAGGTATTATTGTTACAGTAGTTACATTATTTTTTAAATCTGTTTTTTAGAAGACTTTTATTGTAAAGATATTTTAAGTCTGTGTAAACAGGCATTGATTTTATTTTATATTTTTTTGATAGGAATATCCAAATTATTGCAACATATACTCCTGAAACGAATTTCCAAAAAATTATATGTAATTTGTCAAACCACTGTTTTCCGAACGAAGTAAATGCTGCTATTAGCAAATCTATCCTTATTATATTCATTGCTAGTATTAGTAAACTTCCAATGAAAAATAGTTTTATCGAACTCTTAACGTTTAAATCCTTTGTTGTTAATAATAGTATTAATAGTAAATAATATGCTGGAAGTGCTACACATGCTGAAATAAAACTGAATGTAATATTGTTTACCGAAATTGAATTGCCTATCAATGTTGGATTGTATTGTAATATTTTTAAGACTATGAAACTTAGATAAGTTGTTACTGGAAGAGCTATTATATAGATATAATTGTAGATTAAGAACAGTAATAGTATAATTAGTACTCTTAGTGCTAGTTTCTCTGGATATTTCATAATTTGTATAATACTATCTTATTTATAAAATTTGGTGGAACTTTTGTGTCTTAAATCCTAAAATTTAGGTGTTTTGGCTGCTTTCAAAAGGTTTATAAGCTTTTCATGTCTTCGCGATTTAACAATTAGGTGATAGTTTGGGGGTTAAAAAATGAATATGAAATTGCCAATTTTTGGTATAATGATACTAGTTTTGGCTCTTTTTTCAGGAGCTGAAATGACTGATTTTGCGGTTGAATCTTCAGGTTTACCTGGTGATTTGATCGAGGGTAGTTTTACTTTAGAAAATACTGAAGGATACAACCTAACAGATATAACTTTTAGTTTAAGTGTACCTGGCTTTAGTTCTTTGGATGAAATCTTTTCTCCAAGTGATATTGATGAACTAGTAGATGGTTCATCTGTGCCTGTTTCATTTGAATTTACAATACCTAGTGGACAAGCAGTTGGAGACTATACAGGTACTGTAACTGTATTAGATGGTATTCCTAATGATAGGAGCGTTGTTTACACAAATGATTTTACAATTACTGTGAACGAACTTAATTCTCTTAGTTTGGATCAATCTAGTGGTTCTTTGTCTCTTGAACAAGAACAAACAGGAACAGTTCAGATTACTATAACTAACAATGGTAACACAGATTTAACTGATGTTATTTTGAGTTATGATCAGGCTGATTTTGAAGATATCGGTAATCATGAGATTTTGTTATCTTTTGACGATAATTCATTCGATTTGGATTCTGGTGATTATAAGATCGTTACCATGACAGCTACAACTGATGATAATCAATATCTTGGTGATTTGAATGGGGATATTAGTATTATAAGTTCAGAGGGCGTTACTGTTTCTTACGATTTGACAGTTACCACATTTACAAATCTAATTAGCATTGATTTCGATGAAGTTACTGATTTGGATGACTTAAAGCCTGGCGATGATTTCGAATTTGAAGTTCTTGTTGAATCTTTAGGTTTTGATATGGAAGATGTTAAAATTGAAGTTTGGGTTCTTGATATACTAGACAATAAAAAAGATCTAAATGATGAAAGTAATACCTTTGATTTAGAACAAGGTGACACTGAAGACAAAAATTTTGAGTTTGATGTTCCATACAACGTTGATGAAAAGAGCTATAGTGTTAGAGTAAGAGTCGATGGCGAAGAAGATGGAAATTCAAGCAATGATTTTACTTTTAATATTGTCTATGAAAACGCTGTAGAAGTTGTAAAGGAAGATGGAGAAGATATTCGTCTTGATGATCTTTCAATTTCTTCAGGACAATTGACCTGCGGATTTGTTTTTACAACATATATTGACGTTATAAACACGGGTAGTGATGACTTGGATGATATGTATGTTAAACTTCTTATTGGCGATCTTGGACTAGAGTATACTTCTGAGACTTTCACTCTTGAAGAAGATGACTATGATGATAGAGAAAAAGACCTTCAGTTCGTTGTAACTTTGCCTTCTGATTTAGATAAGGATAGTTACCAGTTAGAATTTTGGGCTTACAATGAAGATGATGAAACCATAGTTTCAAAATTGCACACAATAGATGTAACAAGTTGTGAAGGTTCACCTGATGATGATGGTGATGATGGTGATGACACTGGAGACGTTACTCCTGGTAGTGGAAATGTTGTTTACTTGCCTACTGGTTTCAGTATTGGTGACTTCTTTGATGCTGACGGATCTAAGACTCTTTTCTGGGTACTTGGAAACATTGCATTATTGATAGTAATCGTCTACTTTGTTGTTTTAATCTTCAAGAAGAAGAAATTAGCATAAATCTTCTTTTCTTTTTTCTTTTTTATAAATTTTTATTTTGGGTTAGATTTATATATAAATTTCTTATCTAGTTCTGTATGAAAAAAATAGTGGATAAGAAACCAATCATAAAATTAAAAAGTGTCTGTAAATATTATCGTATGGGAACTAACATTGTTAAAGCTGTTGACAATGCTTCACTGGAAATAAAAGAAGGAGAATTTGTGGCGATCATGGGCCCTTCTGGTTCTGGAAAATCCACCATGATGAATTTAATAGGCAGTTTAGATGTCCCTACTCGTGGAAAAATATTTTTAGATGGCCAAGATATATCCACTTTAAGTGAGTCTGACCTAGCCCAAATTCGTGGGAAAAAGATAGGCTTCATTTTTCAATCTTTCAATTTGATAAACAATTTGACTGCAAAGGAAAATGTTATGGTTCCTATGATGTTCCAAGGCCATGCTCCTGCTGAAAGAGATTTCAGAGCAACTCACTTAATGAACTTAGTTGATTTGAAGGATAGGATGAATCATTCGCCTAATGAATTATCTGGTGGACAACAACAAAGGGTTGCAATTGCAAGATCTTTGGCAAATTCTCCGGAGGTTATTCTTGCAGATGAACCAACAGGAAATCTAGACACAAAAACTGGAGCTACAGTTATGGATTTCTTAAAAGACTTAAATGAAAAAGGAAAGACTATTATTATGGTTACTCATGATCCAGATCTAGCAAAAAACCATGCAGAGGTAGTTTTCTGGTTAAAGGATGGAAAAATTGAGAAAGTAACCAGAAAAAAGAATGGATGGGGTGAAGTTGGAAAAGATAGACTAAAAAAACTTAAGAGGTATAAGTAGATGATAACTGACTTCTTTTCTCTTGCACTCAAAAACCTCAAACATAGGGGTATTAGATCTTGGCTAACTTTATTGGGAATATTTATTGGTGTTACTGCTGTTGTTTCTTTGATTTCTTTGGGAAATGGTTTACAGTTGGCAGTTGCAAGCCAGCTAGGTGTTAGTTCTAGTGAGTTAATTACAATACAAGCAGGAGGTTTGAGTGGTTATGGCCCTCCAGGAAGTAACGTTGTTGATCCTTTAACCCAAGATGATGTTGATGCAATAGAAAAATTAAGCAGTGTTGAAAATGCGGTTAGAAGGAACATAGATTCTGGAAAAATTGAATTTAATGATAACTTAAACTTTAGATATGTTGGTAGCCTACCCAACAACAAAGAGGACAGAGATTTAATTTACACTAGCTTAAATATTGAAATTCTTTTTGGAAGACTTATCAAAGAAGGAGATTCAGGAAAAGTAGTTTTGGGATATAATTTTTATGATAAACCTGAAGAGTGGGGGGGGAAGTCTCTAACTCCTGGAAAAACTATTTCTATAAACGATAATAATTTTCAGATTATTGGTATAACTGACAAAGTTGGAAGCATAATAATGGACAACGTAGTCGTCATGAATGAAAATGATATGGAGGACATTTTTGGATTTGGTGAAGAAGCAGACATAATCATTGCAGAACCAAAGAACAAAGATAAAATTCAAAAAACAAAGGAAGATATTGAAAAACTTTTAAGAGATATAAGAGATGTTAGGGAAGGGGAAGAAGACTTTGAAGTTAGCACTCCTGAAGCATCGCTCTCAACAGTTAATAGCATTCTTGGTGGTGTTCAGATATTCATAGCAATAGTTGCATTTATTTCTGTATTTATCGGGGCACTTGGAATAGTCAATACAATGACTACGTCAGTTCTAGAAAGAAAAAAAGAGATAGGATTAATGAAGTCTATAGGGGCAAAAAATAGTCATATATTTTTACAATTTTTTGTTGAGTCGAGTTTATTGGGATTAGTTGGTGGTATTGCTGGAGCTTTGTTTGGTACATTAGTGGGAATTCTTGGAACGATTGGTATAAACAGCTTTATGGGAACAGAATTATTACCAGATATAAACTTTCTTTTGATATCTCTTACTCTGTTAGGTAGCTTCATAATTGGTGGAATTTCAGGAATAGTTCCAGCAATGAAAGCTGCCAAACAAAATCCGGTGGAGGCACTAAGAGGATGATCGGTGAGGAAAGTATAAAATATTCTTTAAGGAATTTGAAACAGAACAAGGGAAGAAGTTTTTTAACGATCTTCTCTATCTTAGTTGGAATTTCTACAATATTTATTTTCATAAGTTTTGGTTGGGGGTTGTATGATTATGCTAATGAATTAACATCAAGTTCTTCGGCAGATAAAGTATTAATTATGCCAAAAACTGCTGGTGGCTTTGGTGCAGTTGATGGTATTATTTTAAACGAAACTGATGTTCATGAAATAGAAAAAGCTGCTGGAGTTTATGACGCCACGGGATTGTATTACGATGCAGCATTAGTAAAACAGAATAGAGATCAAAGGTATACTTTTCTTATTGGATATGATCCAAAAAAAGATTTTGTAATGGAATCATTTAACGTAGATGTAGAAGAAGGAAGGCTATTAATAGCTGGAGACATGAGGAACGTTGTTTTGGGTCATAATTATGGGCTTCCAGACAAAATATTTTCAAAACCATTTGAGTTAAATGATAATATTGAGATAAATGGTATAAACCTAAAGATCGTTGGATTTATGGAAGAAATTGGAAATCCTCAAGATGATTCCCAGCTATACGTAACTAATGAACAATTTGAAGAGATGCTTCCAGCTACAGAGTCTTATGGTCAGATAATTGCCAAAGTGAATATAAAAGATATAGAAAAAGTTAATGAAAATATAGAGAGAAACCTTAGGAAGTCTAGGGATGTAGAAGAGGGCAAGGAGGATTTTTATGTTCAATCGTTTGATGAGCTAATTGAAGCTTTTTCTAGTGCTTTAAACCTTATAATTGGTTTTGTTATATTAATTGCGTTAATTTCTGTTTTAGTTTCAACAATAAATACTGCAAATACTATGATCACTTCGGTTCTTGAAAGATATAAGGAAATAGGGGTCTTGAAAGCAATGGGTGCTAGAAATTCTAGTATCTTTGAGATATTCTTATTTGAGAGTGCATTTCTTGGTTTGGTTGCTGGAACTATTGGAGTTATTTTTGGTTGGGCAGTTTCTGCACTTGGCGGAATCATATTAAAAAATCTTGGTTGGGGATTTTTACAACCTTATTTTTCAGTCTACTTGTTTGCTGGTTTGATACTTTTTGCAGGAATAACAGGAGCACTCTCTGGAGTTTTCCCAGCAATAAGGGCAGCAAAAACAAATCCGGTAGACGCGCTAAGAAAAGAATAGTCAAAAAGTTTATATAAAGAAGGTGTAACAAAATGAATATGGAAAAGAAGGTGATTAATAGACTGAGGATTTTTTGGTTGATTATAGTTTTTTTTATAGCTCTTCCGCTTTTTGGTTCTGCCGTTAGTGCAACCTGTGATTTGGGAGCTGAACTGATAAATCAAGACCCATATCCGGCACTTGCTGGAGATTATGTTGAGGTTTTGTTTCAAATTAATGGGATTAATAGTGGTTGTGAAGAGGGAGCCATCGCGGAATTGATCTTAGACTATCCTTTTTCATTAGATGATGGAAGCAGAAAAAGATCTATTGAGTTAAGTACTTATGCTGGATATGGTCATAATTCTAATTGGAATATATTGTATAACATAAGAATTGCTGCAGATGCACTTGAGGGCGATTATGAAGTGGAATTGAAATATAAAGGAAAAAACAATCCTCAACAAGATGGTTATTCTTTTGAAAGATTTAACATAACTATTGAAGATGGTAGAACTGATTTTGAAATTCATGTGCAAGATCACAACATGGGTGAAAGAAATATAATTTTTGAAATACTTAATATAGGAAACCAAGATGTGGAAGCTTTGACTGCAGAAATTCCAAAACAAGATAATGTAATCATAAAGGGATCGAATAGAAATATTGTTGGTGATTTGGATTCAAATGAATATACAACTGCAGATTTTGAGGCAATTCCTTCTGAGGGAGAAATACTTGTTAATTTGTATTACACAGATTCAACAAATGAAAGAAGAATGTTGCAAAAGTGGGTTGAATATGATCCTTCTTACTTTATAGATTCTTTAGATAATACTGAACCAGACAGAACTTCAACTTATATTGTAATAGCAATAATTGCTATTGGCATTGTTTTTTTCATTGTTAGAAGGCGTAAAAAGAAAAATAAGAAGAAGAAGTTGAAGTTTAGTGTTTAATTCTTTATTACTATAAGCGCACGCCAGGATTCGAACCTGGGAATACCCGCTCTGCAGGCGAGCGTGTTAGACCGCTTCACCACGTGCGCATGTGTAAAATGATTTATTATTAGTTTAAGAAGTTTTCTTTTAGTATTGTTTCCATTATTGAGTAGTTACAAATGGAAAAGCTTATAAACTGCTTATTATTGATATCATTAAGAAAATATAGTTATATTTCCATAAAAGGAGGAAAAATGACATTAACTAATAGATTAAAAGTATTGAGTGGAAAAAGACTTGGACCCAAAGAGATTGAGCTTGCAAGAGAAGGAGCAACTATTAAGTCTAGGCACAAAGAAAAAGTATATGGTACTTCTGAAGGTGGAGTTCTTTTTAGGAGAATAGCTACTCTAGAACGTATGACTACTCCAGATATATCACACGGTTGGGAAAGGCCCCATACTGGAGATTATCCAACAAGTATTACTGTTGAAGAATATAACGTTGATGGACAACTTTTTAGAAGGGAATATACCGAAGTATCGCATGGGATGGTCTCCAAAAGAAAAGTTATTAAGCATTATCGTCCTGGTGATTTTGATTGGTATTCAAAAACTGTAGAAAAATCTCCTTTTTGTTAATTTTCTTTATTATTTTAAATTAGTAAATTTTACTATTTTTTAGAAATATAATACGGACCGGACGGGATTTGAACCCGCGACCCCTGGCTTAGAAGGCCAGTGCTCTATCCAAGCTGAGCTACCAGTCCATATGAATTTGAACAATTTAACTATTTTTAAAGTCTTTCTTTTTTAATCAAAAAACTTATATAACTAATTTGAGAA
>CAYYUK010000001.1:0-177932 GCA_964474895.1 Candidatus Woesearchaeota archaeon | reverse complement strand
CAGATGTATGATTTGCAATCTCAACAACACTAGAGCCCCTTAACAAACCAATAGTACCTTCCCTTCTATCGACAACCAATAAACCATATGTTTCCTTATGTGTAACCATATCTCTCAATAAATCCACAACAAAAGTCTGATCACACCTATACAATCTCATGTTAATTGGTTCAGGGGGTTCGACACTAAAAACTTCTAACTTAATTTGACTTTCCTTATCGCTTACATTACCAGAAAAAATAGCTAAACCATTATCTGGAGTTTTCTTAAACAATCTCAAATGTCTAATCATCTTCTCCAAAGAATCAATAACATTAGTCCTAGTTCTTTTATCTTTAATATTAGATGCAGTACCTTGTTCTTCTTTCAAATGATTGATTATCTTAAACAATTCATAGCCTGCAGGAATGTAAACAGTAACCAACTCAGTATGTCTTCCCCTGTAGCCAGCTAATTGCTCAACAAATTTCCTTAATTCTCTTCTTTTCTTAACATCTACCATTCTACATCAAATTTATTTCTTTTTTTAACATCTCTCGCATTACAAACTGCTTTCAAATCATCCATGCTGCTCAACAAGATATTATAATCATCCCTTTTCAAAGTTAAACCTATCTCTTCTTTTAATGATTTATTTGCTTTAGCCTTTAGCTGTCTAACATTATTCAAAACATTAACAAAATTATCAAAAACTTTTTCAGAACCTTTATCATTCAATTTATTATTATACTTTGGCCAAGAAGAAACATGAATGCTTTTCAATTTTTCTTTTTTAGCAAAATACAATTGATAAATTTCTTCAGTAATAAAAGGCATAATAGGAGCAAACATTTTCAAAATTCCATTCAATAAATAGTACAAAGTAAACTGTGCACTTTTCCTATCTTCATTACCCCTTCTATCTGGATTATATAATCTATCTTTAACAATTTCCAAATAATTGTCACAAAACATATTCCAAAAGAAAACATCAACTAACAACTTAGATTTAGAATACTCATATTTCTCAAATGCTTCTGTGCTTTCCTTAACAATGGAATTAAACTTGGAAAGTATTCCCTTATCTAGGTCTGTTAACTTAACTCTCTTATTATCAAAATCTTCCAAATGCATCAAAGCAAATTTAGAAGCATTCCAAAGTTTAGTAACAGTTTTCACACCCGTAAGAATATCATCTTCCCTATACGGCAAGTCTCTTCCTAAATTTGCACCTGCAGCCCAAAATCTTAAAGCATCAGAACCATATTTTTTTACAACATCAGAAGACTCAACAAAATTGCCCTTAGATTTACTCATCTTCTTCCCACCGGGATCCAACCCATGACCTGAAATTATAATATCTTTCCAAGGAAGATTTTTTTCATGAAAATAAGATTTAACAATTGTATAAAATGCCCAAGTTCTAATGATATCATGGGCTTGTGGTCTTAAAGACATGGGCAAAAGTTTACTGTTATCATAAGCATCATTTATTTTTGGAGTTGAAGAAGAAGTCATCCAAGTATCCATTATATCCATTTCGGGAACCAAATCACTTTTCTTGTATCCTTTCGGAACGAAACTGCCCCTTGGATCTACAGGGAGCTCATTTAACTTAGGTAAAACAACTTTTCCAGTTTTCTTTTCATACCAAACTGGAAATGGAACACCATAAAATCTCTGTCTGGAAATCACCCAATCCCAATGCAAATTTTTAACCCAGTGTTTATATCTAGATTTCATAAAAGTTGGATACCAATTAATTTTATCCGCTTGCTTAATCAAATCATTCTTGTATTTCAAAACATTAATTACCCATTGGGGAGATTTCAAAAATTCGACATCTGCACCAGAACGTTCACCAACATTTACAACATGCATTATCCTCTCCTGCTTAACCAAAAAAGATTTCTTTTTCAAATCTTCAACTATTTTCTTCCTTGCGTCTTTCAAACCCAAGCCTTCATATTTTCCAGCAAGGTCATTCATCTTCCCATCTTTTGTTATAACTATTCTCAATGGGAGTTTATATTTGGCCCACTTCTCGATATCTTCCTTATCTCCAAAAGTACAAACCATCATAAGGCCAGTACCCTTCCCAACTTCAACAGATTTATCTTCCAAAATAGGAATCTCATAATCAAATAAAGGAACTTTGGCCTTCATTCCATTAAGTTTCTTATTATACCGCTTATCTGATGGATTGTAAAATAGAGCAACACAAGCAGGTATTAATTCTGGTCTAGTTGTAGAAATAATTAAATCATCTTCTCCAGATTTAAAAACCACTTCACTGAAATAAGATTCTTTTTCAACATCCTCCAACTCTGCTTGAGCCAAAGTAGTCTGCAATTTAACATCCCAGATTATAGGAATATCTTTCCTTTCTAAGAATCCTTTTTTATACAAATCAATAAATGATTCTTGAGCAACTTTAACAGATCTAGGATCAATAGTAGAATAAGTTAAATTCCAATCAACACTCATTCCAAGAGAATTCCACAATTCACGATAATTTTTAATTCCAAGTGCAGTTTCCTTCAAACAAAGCTTTGTAAATTCTTTTCTAGTAGTTTTCGATTTGTCAATTTTGTATTTATTTTCAACAAACTTCTCAGTTGGTAAACCATTATCATCAAAACCCATTGGGAAAAAAACATTAAAATTTTTCATACGTTTATATCTTGCAATAAATTCAAACTGAGAATAATGCATTGCATGCCCGATGTGTAAATGAGATGCAGAAACATATGGGGGGGGTGTATCTACTGAATAAATCTTTTTCTTACTTTTAGGATCAAACTTGTATATCCCATTCATTTCCCAATAAGACTTCCACTTTTTCTCAGATTCTTCGAAATCATATTTCTTGGGTAAATTCATAAGCTTAGACCTCCGAAGAATTTATTTAAAACTTTCTAATCAAAATACTTAAAAACCAAGATAACTCCACAAAATCATGATGGGGCGGTAGCTCAGCCTGGGAGAGCACTAGACTGAAGATCTAGGTGTCGAGGGTTCAAATCCCTCTCGCCCCATATTTTTCTAAAAAAGTAAGTCTTAAAAGGTAAAAGTTACTGCTCAATCATAGTAAAAATGACATTAGACAGCCTAATGAAAACATTATTTAATACAATTCTATATACTGGTCTATTTTTCAATTCTTGTAGCAAAGATAACAAAACACCAACAGGACCAAATGAGCCTGAAACGGGATACACCCTAGAGACTAATGTATACGAAATACAAGAAGGAGAAGTAAGCGGATATAACTCTGAAACAGGTACAGTAACATTCACCAATACTCCAACACAAGAGATAGGGGATATAATACTAAACAACAACCTAACAGAGCAAACCCCCTACGGATTTCTAAGGAAGATAGAATCTATAAGTAATAACACAGCAGAAACCTCTGTCTCAACATTAAACGAGGCAATAGAAAACTGTTACATACAAGAAAACTTTTCACTTGTACCACAAGGACCATTTCAAAGACCAGGAAACTTCAATTTTAATATTCCAATAGACGTAGTTCTATACGATCAAGATGGAAATCTTTCAACAACAGACGACCAAGCAACGCTAAATGGACACTTGGCATTCAACACAGAAATAACAGATTTTACTCTTGACGCAGATCTCGGGGGATTAAACCAATTTACATTTAATACATCATCAGAAGAAAGCTTCAATATGAGCTACACATCAAATACAACTTCAATAGAAATCTCAGAAGAAGTAAACATTGTCTCAATTATTTGTCAACCAGTATACATTACACCCTTTGTCTTAGTTCCAAGAATCAACATAAATGCAAAAGCAGAAGGAACATTATCAAATGTAGAAGCGGAAATATCTCAAGAAGCTAACTTAGAAACAGAACTTTCTTACGAAAATGGGAATTGGAATACAGGATCAAATTTCTCAAATGAATTTAATTTTGAAACACCAACATTCTCTTCAGAAGCAGAACTTAAAATATCTGTGGGGCCCGAAATTCAACTCTTGGCATACGATCTTGCAGGAGCATACATTGGAACAAATGGATTTCTAAGGGCAGAGGTTTCACCTACAGAAGATCCATGGTGGACCCTGTGTGGAGGGCTAGAAACAATAGTTGGTGCAACCCTTCAAGCATTTGGGTGGCCAATTGCAGACTACTCAATACCTTTATTTGGACATGAGCAAATTTTAGCACAATCAGAGGAAGAACCAGGACCTGAAAATGGAAGAATAGCATTTACCAGCAACAGAGATGGTAATAATGAGATTTATGTTATGGATGCTGATGGGAGTAATCAAGTTAATGTAAGCAATAATCCTTCTGCAGATGGAAGTCCATTGTGGAGTCCTGACAGGAGTAGCATTTTGTTCCTTAGTCTTAGGGATGATAACAGTGAAATTTATGTTATGGATGCTGATGGGGGTAATCAAATGAGATTAACTAATAATCAAACATCAGATGTAAGTCCATTGTGGAGTCCTGATGGGAGTAGAATTGTATTCCGTCATACTGTGGATAATAGCAACTGTAATGAGATTTATGTTATGGATGCTGATGGGGGTAATCAAATGAGATTAACTAACAATTCTTCATGTGACAATAACCCTTCGTGGAGTCCTGATGGGGGTAGAATTGTATTTGACTGCAACAGAGATAGTAACAGTGAGATTTATGTTATGGATGCTGATGGGAGTAATCAAGTTAATGTAAGCAATAATCCTTCTGCAGATGCTTTTCCATTGTTGAGTCCAGATGGGAGTAGCATTTTGTTTGTCAGCAACAGAGATGGTAATAATGAGATTTATGTTATGGATGCTGATGGGAGTAATCAAGTTAATGTAAGCAATAATCCTTCTGCAGATGCTTTTCCATTGTTGAGTCCAGATGGGAGTAGCATTTTGTTTGTCAGCAACAGAGATGGTAATAATGAGATTTATGTTATGGATGCTGATGGGAGTAATCAAGTTAATGTAAGCAATAATCCTTCTACCAATGCAAGCCCATCGTGGAGCCCAGATGGGGGTAGAATTGTATTTGAAAGCCATAGAGATAACAACTATGAGATTTATGTTATGGATGCTGATGGGAGTAATCAAATGAGATTAACTAATAACCAGGGACGGGACGAAGATCCTTCATGGAATACAGAATAAAAACCTTTAAAAACAATTAAATACAAATCTACTAACATGAAATCCAAAAGAGGTGCGATTGAACTTTCTATGACTACAATTATAGTTATAGTTCTTGGCGTTATGCTTCTTGGTTTAGGTATCGGATGGATAACTGGTTTATTTTCTCAAATAGAAGATTTGACTCAACAATCCTTTGCAAAAGCACAACAAACAATTCAAGAAGACATGCCATCCGGGGACACTTTCTATATTGCAGGGTTCAGTTTTGAAGCAAGGGCAGGAAAATATTCTGAAATCTACACAGGAATTCAATTCTTTGGTGAAGAAGGAGAAACAAAAGAATTTTCAATCGAAGTTGGAGATCCACAATATCAAACTTGGTTTGTACTTCCAACAGCAGTAACAATTGTAGCGGGAGAAAAGAAAGGAATTCCAATAGGCGTAAGAGTTCCGGCAGGCACAGCACCAAATTTATATTCCATCACTTTAACCAAAGTTGAATCATTAGGAACAATACCTTCCGAATCAGAAATAATCTTACTGGAAGTCAAATAAATTTATAAACCTCTTTCTTCAATTTATTTTCATGCCAATAAAGATATACAACACCTTAACAAGAAAAAAAGAAACGTTTTCTCCAATAAAAAAAGGAAGAGCGGGATTATACTCTTGTGGACCAACTGTCTACTGGTATCAACACATAGGAAATCTAAGAACTTACATTTTCGTAGATCTACTAAAAAAAGTTCTAACATACAATAATCTAAAAATAAAACATGTAATGAATGTGACTGACGTAGGACATCTAACTTCAGATAGGGATGAAGGAGAAGATAAGATAGAAAAAACTGCCAAGAAAGAAGGAAAAACTGCTAAAGAAGTAACAAGTTATTATCTAAAAGTTTTCAAAGAAGATTTCAAAAAACTAAACATAGAAGAACCAACAATTTGGGCAAAAGCAACAACCCATATCAAAGAACAAATCAACTTAATAAAAAAACTAGAAGAAAAAGGTTTTACTTACAAAACTTCTGATGGTATTTATTATGATAGTTCAAAATTTAAAGACTATGGAAAACTATCAAGAATGAAAGAACAAGAAGCAGGAAAAAGAGTTTCTATGAAAGAGAAAAAAAATTCAACAGATTTCGCTCTATGGAAATTTTCAACAAAACCGGGAGAGAGACAACAAGAATGGAAGTCTCCTTGGGGTGTAGGATATCCTGGATGGCATCTAGAATGTTCAGCGATGTCTATGAAATATCTTGGAGAACATTTTGACATTCACACAGGGGGACAAGAACACATCCAAGTGCACCATCAAAATGAAATAGCACAATCGGAAGGTGCAACAGAGGAAAAATTTGTAAACTACTGGATTCACACAGCCTGGCTAACTTCAAAAGGAGAAAAAATCTCAAAATCAAAAGGAGGACTATACACAATATCTCAACTAATAGAAAAAGGATTTGATCCATTGGCATTTAGATATCTTTCTCTAACAGCAATTTACAGAAAACCTTTGGAGTTTAGTCTTGAATCATTAAGCTCAGCACAAACAGCTTATAATAAATTAAAAGAAAAAATAAGAGAGCTAAAAAAGAATCCAACATCAAAAGGCTCAACAAAAAAATATAAAATAGAATTTCTAAAATCAATTAACAATGATCTAAACATTCCAAAAGCTCTTTCCTTAATATGGACAATTCTAAAAGAAAAAAATCTAGGAAACAAACAAAAATTGGAATTAATTTTGGATTTTGACAAAGTTTTCAGCCTAGATCTAAGCAAAGTAAAAGAAACAAAAACACCAAAAGAAGTACAAAGCTTATTAAAACTAAGAGAAACAGCGAGAAAAAACAAAAATTGGAAAGAAGCAGACAATATCAGAAATAAAATAGCAAAATTAGGATTTACCATAGAAGACTCAGAGAAAGGACCAAAACTTAAGGGAAAATGAATATCATATTTGTATGTAAATGGAATAGATTTAGAAGTAAGATAGCAGAAGCTTTCTTTAAAAAATATAACAAAAATAAAGATATAACATGTTTTAGTAGAGGGATTCATTGTTGGCCCCCTTTGGGCCCAATAGGAAAATTGATAGGTAAAAAGATTGGTAATGAATTCGAGCTGGTTCCCAACTACAAACAAAGAAAAATAACTAAAGAAGAAATAAAAAATGCAGATTTAATCATAAATGTTACAGACAATTTACCTGAAGATATATTCAGAAAAAAATTGGGTTACAATGGGAAACTGATATCTTGGAAAATTGCGGATGTTCATGTTCCAGATCTAAAAAGAATAAGAAAAACATTTAGTCTAATCGAAAAAGAAGTAAAAAAACTACTTGAAAGCCCAGAAATCCAATAGTAACCTTTATAAAATCACTATTTTCTCAACAATTATAAAATGAGCATGTACAAAAACGCCACAAGTCAAGTAATAGATGATTTAGCTAAAAAGTTGAAAGACATAAAAGAAATAGTCGCACCAGACTGGTCTAACTTCGTAAAAACTAGCACAGCTAGGGAAAGGCCACCTGTTGAAGATGATTGGTGGTATTCAAGAGCTGCTTCAATTATGAGAAAATTATACATTCTAGGCCCAATAGGAACAAACAAATTAAGAAGAAAATATGGTGGAAGAAAAAATAGGGGCCACAAACCAGAAAAATACTACAAAGGTTCTGGAAAAATAATTAGAGTCATATTAAAACAATTAGAAACTGCCGGATTGGCAGAGCAAAAAGAAAAGGGTGTACATAAGGGGAGAATCCTAACAAAGAAGGGACAATCACTATTAAACACAGCGGGAAAAAAATAAAATGGCAAGATACAAACCAACAGCCAAGAAAAAGAGATTAATAAAAAGAGGAAGGCAAACAAAATGGGCTCCTTTCTGGATAGTGCCAAAGGCTGCTGGTGTTGGTAAAAAAATACATCCCTCATCTTTTACAAAAGTAAAAAGGAGATGGAGATCTTCTACAAGATTAAAAGTATAAAATGGAAAGAAATTATACAATCCCATTAAGAAAGGAATTTCAGAAAGCACCTAGATATAAACACACATCAAAAGCAGTAAGGGCTACAAAAGAATTTCTAAAAAAACACATGAAAACAAAAGAAGTAAAATTGGGAAAATATCTTAATGAATTACTTTGGAAGAATGGACCTAAAAATCCACCACATAAAGTAAAAATTACTGCAAAAAAAGAAGATAATATTGTAAAAGCTGAGTTAGTTGGAGCACCTGAAGAAAAGAAGAAAGAAGAAAAGAAGAAAAAAGGAATCAAAAAACTAGCTGACATGGTAAAAGAAAAACCAAAAGAAGAAAAGAAAGAAGAACCAAAGACTGAAAAGAAAACTGAAACTAAAGAAGAGATTAAAAAAGAAAAAACTCCAAAAGTAGAACCTGAAAAAGAAGAAAAATTGCCTACAGCTAGCGAATTAATGGAACAAAAAGAAAAGCTAGACAAAGCAAAAATCCCTACAACTGCAGAATTAAAAGAAAAAACATCTAAGAAATAATTAATCCCATCCTTTTTTTCTAAGCATAAATACTACAAACCAAACAAGTAGCAAAGCCACTATAATAAACGCAGAGGCATACCACCAATTAATATTTTTCAAATCAAATGGAAAAATATCCCAAGAAGACCCACAATTCTCAACTTCAACTGGTTTATTATTCTCAGTACCACAAGAATCTAAGTCAGTACATTCCCGTGTTCGTTGATCCTCAAAACAATCAGTCCATTCAGTACAAGACCAATCTTCTATGCAACCATTGCCTTCAGGATTACCACCCTCTTGAGAGTTATCATCTGTATTACTGCCACCAGGATTATCTCCACCAGTACCACTAAATGAAACAGTAAAAGAAGCAACATCAGACACATTAGATGCAACAGCAGGAGTATCACAAACATAAACTCCTCCAAGAGCATAATCTCCTACACAATAATATTCCCATAATGCAACCTCATTTTCACATTCATCAAAAATAGGGTCATAGTTTGCTAAATCAAAACCAATTTCGCCTGCTATGTTTGGATCATTACCACCTGGAGAATCATACTGGCAAATTTCATCATAATAGTAAATTCCATCTGGAGGTGGAGATTCAGTACCTAAACAACGCCCACCATCACATCCAAACCTACACTCATAAAATTCAACTCTAAACTCGTTCTCAGTAGCACAAGTATATTCTTTCAAATAATTTGAATCAAAGCACGTATCTGCAATAGTTACTCCGATAGCGCCAAGTTCCACACTACCTTCAACCATTGGATCTCCACCATCAGAATCACCCCAAGCAGGACAGGAAGCAACAACTGCAGTACTTTCTGTACAAGCGCCCCCGGAGCACATACCAAGGATTCTTGTAGAATATCTTCCATAATAATCATGAGCGCCTTCTGAAAAAGTTCCAGTATATTCACAAGAAGTGGAATAACCTGAAAATCTTGGAGAATTTTCCGGGTCATCTCCAGGAGGCCAATCCCCCCCATTTTGTGACTCAGTACACTCTTCAACTAAAAAATCATCAGCAAAAATTTGTATACTATTTAAGAAAACAACATCTTCAAAATAAACATTAGCAGAAATTTTAACTTGATCATCAGCTATGAATTCATGAGAAACATGAATTCCCTCTTCGCCTCCAATACCAGATAACAATGGAACATCATAACTTGCAAATGCAATAAAAAACATCCCAACAACAGAAAAAATCAAGAAAAGATTAAAAGTCCAACGAGACACATCTTTACTACCCCTAGCACCCCTTTTCTTAGCCATAACAAAAAACATAAAAAACTATATTTATATAGCTTTTCATTAACCCACTTAAAATGGAAAAATTCCCCTTCGAAAGAGAAACTACAGAAACAATAACAATCAAAGAATCAGAAACAGATTTAGAGATGGCATCCAACCCTGAAAAAGAATCAATAAAACAATTAATCAACTACGGAATAATCAATATAAACAAACCACAGGGACCCACATCACATCAAACAACAGATTATGTTAAAAAAATTCTAAACATAAAAAGAGCTGGACATTCTGGAACATTAGATCCAAACGTAACAGGCTCACTAATAATAGCACTTGGGGATGCAACAAGGATAGTTCATCACCTCCTAAAAGCTGGAAAAGAATATGTTTGCTTAATGCACATACACAAAGAAATAAAAGAAAAAGAAATCATAGATACAATAAATTCATTTGTTAAAAAAATAGATCAAAAACCGCCAGTAAAATCGGCAGTAAAAAGAAAAACAAGAAAAAGAGAAATTTATTACATAACAATTTTGGAAATAAAGGGTCAAGAAGTTCTATTCAAAGTTGGTTGTGAGGCTGGAACTTACATAAGAAAATTATGCCATGATATTGGCCAAAAACTAAAAACCGGAGCACATATGGTTCAACTAATAAGAACCAGAGTAGGTACATTTAATGATAAATCATGGTGCACCCTGCAAGAATTAAGAGATGCTTGTGAATACTATAAAGAAGGAAATGAAAAAGAACTAAAAAAGATTATCAAACCTGTAGAAACAGCAGTAGAACACTTACAAAAAATTTGGGTTAACGATAACGCAGTAAACACATTGTGTCATGGGGCAGATTTGGCAATTCCAGGGGTTTCAAAAATAAATTCTAACATAAATAAAGAAGACAAAGTTGCAATCATGACATTGAGAAATGAATTAGTTTGTACAGCAGTAGCAAAGATGGATACAAAGGAAATAAAAAGATCTCAAAAAGGAATAGTATCTAAAACAAAAAAAGTATTCATGAAAAGAAACACGTACAAAACAAAAACTTTTTAATTACCCTATTCTAAACCCTACCCATGGAACTTCACTGGGCAGACGTAGAAGCAAAGAAATTAATCCACATAAGAGGGAATAAATCAAAGTACACCATAGCTGCAGGAATAACTCCCTCGGGAACAATCCACATTGGAAACTTCAGAGAGATAATAACTGCAGAACTAATGGAAAGGGCATTAAAAGACAAAAAGAAAAATGTGAGATTCATCTACTCTTGGGATGACAATGATGTATTCAGAAAAGTTCCAAAAAATTTACCAAAACAAGCTATGCTAAAAAAAGAACTTAGAAAGCCAATTCACCTAATCCCTGATCCTTATGGGACAAACAAATCATATGCTGAACATTTTGAAAAAGAACTGGAAAGAGATCTTCCATTGGTTGGAATTAATCCAGAATATATTTATCAACACAAACTATACAAATCATGTAAATACGCAAAGGAAATAAAAACAGCCCTAGAAAAAACAGAAGAAATAAAAGAAATTTTAAACAAGTACAGAAGAAAACCTTTAGAAAAAAGCTGGCTGCCCATATTTGTATTCTGTGGTAAATGTAAAAGAGACACCATAAAAAAACTAGACTGGCTAGGAAACTATAATTTATCTTATGAATGTGAATGTGGTCATAAAGAAACTTTTGATTTTAGAAAAAAAGGGTTAGTAACATTAAGGTGGCGTGTAGATTGGCCAATGCACTGGCATTTCTATAATGAAGACTTTGAAAGCGCAGGAAAAGATCATTTCGCAGCCGGTGGAAGTATAGACACATCAAGGTTAATACAAAAAGAAGTTTACAAAACAGAACCACCGCATGGTTTCAGATACGAATGGATTGCACCAAAGGGACTTGGGCAATTCACATCATCCGGCGGAATAATAATAACCTTATCTCAAATGCTAGAAATATACGAACCAGAAATGGTAAGGTGGATTTTCGCAGGAACAAGACCAAATACTGAATTTGAAATTAGTTTCGATGCAGATGTAATAAAATTATACGAACAGTTTGATCAAACAGAAAGAATTTACTTCAAAAAAGAAGAAGTATCAGAAAAAAGATACAACAAAGAAAAAAGAATTTATGAACTTTCGGCAGTAGATCCAAAAAAAATACCAAAGAAACAACCATTCCAACCAAGTTTCAGACACTTGACAAACGTTTTGCTAATGAATTTGATGAATACAAAGAAGGCAGAAAACTATTACAAAAAAGATATCAAAACTAAATTTGATAAAGAAAGATTAAAAACAAGAATCAAATGTGCAAAGAACTGGCTAGAAAAATATGCACCAGAAGAATTCAAATATTCTATAAACGAAAAAATACCAAAAATAATTATTCCAAAGAACTACAAAGATACATTCAAAGAGCTGGCAATTCTCCTAAAAAAGAAAAAATATACTGAAAAGCAATTGCATGATCAATTTTACAGCTTAATAGAAGAATACAACCTAAATAATAGAGAATTCTTTGAGTATGCATATAAAATTCTGATAAACAAAAATAAGGGTCCAAAGCTGGCTAGATTCGTTTTAGACCTAAAAAATAGGGCAATTGAGCTATTTTCTTTATAAACAAATAAAAAACTTTATAAATTCTTGAAAATCCTTCTAAACCTATAAATATAGCATTTTAAGCTTTAAGGGAGGGAAAAAATGTTAGTAGTTAAATCAAAAATAAAAGACTATGCAACTGACTTAAATGTTGCTGGTGACTTTGCGGAAGCACTTGACAAAAGAATAGAAGCACTTATACTTGAAGCATGTACTAGGTGTAAATCAAACGGAAGAAAAACTATTCAAGCAAGAGACCTCTAAGTCTCTTTTTTTCTTTTTTTACCAAAAACTATTTATGCAGTAATTCTTTAATGAACTTATGAAAAGCAAAGGAACTAGGGCGGAGCGTGAATTACTGCATTTATTCTGGGAAAACAATGTAGCTGCTATGAGATCTGCAGGTTCTGGTTCAACATCAAGACCTTCTCCTGATTTATTAGTTGGAACTGGAGAAAAATCTTTAGCAATAGAATGTAAATCAATAAAGAGTAAAAGCAAGCATTTCAACAAAGAAGAAATTGAACAATTAAATCTCTTCTCAGAATTATTCGGCGCAGAACCAATAATTGGAATGAGATTTGATAACCTTGGATGGTATTTCTTACATACAAAGAGTATTCCAAAAAACAAAAATGGAAACTACACAATCACACTAAAGTTATCCCAAGAAAAAGGAATAAATTTACAGGAGCTGATTGGAAAATACAAACAAGAAAAATTATAATTTTAATTTTAATAACTATTTTAATAATAAACTTTACAAATGCATCACCTGAAATTACAGAAATTATGTACAATCCAGAAGGTTCAGATAATAACAATGAGTATATAGAAATCTATTCAGAGGAACAATTAAACACATCACACATAACAATACGAGATTTAGTATCAGAAGATAACGTAGAATTGTTACAATTTTCAACTTCCAGTTATTATTTAATTGTAGAAGAAGGATTCAACTATTCAGAAATTAATGCAACAATACTCTCTGTAGGTACAACTATTGGAAACGGATTAAACAATGATGGAGACTTAATTATCTTATTAAATAATTCAAATATATTGGATGCAATACATTACTATCCAGAGTGGGGAGCTGAAAACAATGGAAAGTCTCTCTGCAAAATAAATAATATTTGGTCAGAATGCATACAAACACCCGGCTACGACAACACAGAATATCAAATAGAATACACTATAAGAATAAATGAATTTTTGCCAGATCCAGAAGGAAATGATTCTGCACCAATGCCTGCTGGAGAGTGGATTGAATTATATAATTACGGAATGCAGGTAATAGACTTAACTGGATTAATTCTAAAGGATGATAGGGGAACAGAACTATTCATAACAAACACAACAACATATAGCCTAACAATTAATCCAGAAAGTTTCAACATAATATACATAAACGGAAAATATGGATTTCTGAACAATGATGGTTTCGAAAAAATAGAACTTCTAAGTCCAAACAATCAAAAGATAAACGAAGTAACTTATTCTGATTCAAGAGAAGGAAATTCTTGGTCTTACGACAAAGACACTTGGCATATAACTAAACCGACACCAAATGAAAAAAATCTGAAAAAAGATGAAGAGAAAAATTCAGAAATAATAATAAAAGAGGTTTATTTGGGAAATGACAAAAAAGCAAAATTCGGAGATAATTTAAGGATAAGACTTGAAATACATAAGGGAGATGAAACAAAAGAACAAATTAAGGTTTTCATAGAAAAAAACGGAGAAAAAATAACAAAGATAACAACATTCAACATAGAAGAAAAATATAGCGAAAATACATTAACAGTTCCAGTACAAATCTTTCCAAACTGTAATTCAAAGTACAAAGAAGGAACCTACCAACTTATTGCAACAGGACTTGACGTTTCAGCAAACAAAGACATACGAATAGAGGGAATAACAGATAATTTATGTGAAACTATAACTGAAACACATATTAAAAGCTCACAAACTGCTTCCGCAAGTAATATAAATCCTTCCGAGAGACAAAGTAGCATAAAAGTTTACGAATCAGAATCTGAAAAATCAAGGAGGGCTGCACTGTTCTTCTTTTGTTTGATCTTGATTCTCGTAATATTTCAATTAAACCTAGAAAAATGGAAAAAATAACAATAAACTCAATGATAGAAATTGTAGGTACACCAAAGAAGCACATAGAAGATACTATGCAAAATGTGGTAAAATTAATTAAAGAAAATGAAAAATTTGAACTAACAAATCAAAAGATAGCAGAACCAAAACAGGTATCAGTACCAGGAGCAGAACAAGTAAAGGATGTTTGGTCAACCTATGGTGAATTTGAAGTAAATTTTGAAAAGTTAGAAGACATAGAAAAATTCTGTTTAGACTTCATGCCATCTTCAATTGAAATATTAAAACCAGAGAAACTTCAACTCCCATCAATAGAGTTAGAAGATTTCATAAATGACATATTACAAAAGTTACATCAATATGACATGGTTCTGAAGAAAATAACACTAGCACAGAGACTAAAGCAAAAAACTATTTCTGAAAAAAAGGATGAGACTTCTTAACTTTCTTCTTCTTATACCTAATGAACATAAACAAACCAATAGCTAAAACAAAAAGAGCTACCCAAAACCAAGTTCCAAATTTAAATTCACTCTTTTCTTCTTCATCTTCTGGAACTTCAGAATCATCAACAACATCCCCTCCAGAAACATTATCTCCAACAGTATCATTTAAAACAATTTCTCTAACAACATCCAAAACTGTAACTTTAATCAAAAAGTTATCTTCAAAATTACTCCCATTAAGTATAACATATCCTTCATAGCTCCCGGCTTCAGAACCAAATACTTCAATACCCAAACTAACTATCTCAGAGGGTTCAACATTTTCCAAACTTTCAAATTCTAATTCAATAACATCATCAAGGTTACCTGTAAGAGAAAACTCCAAATCAACAGCATAATCAAATCCATTTTCAAATCTAACATACCCACCGCTCAAAGTTTCTCCTTTCTCAACAGTTACATCAAAGAACTCGGAGCCCTCAACAAAATAGACCCCATCCCCAGAGACTTCAACAACATCTTCAGTATTACCAAACCAAACAGGAAGATTATAACCAAAAGAACCTGAAAATATATCAACGAACTTTATATCACTTTCATTAGAAACCAAAAGTTCACTTAAATAAATTGTAAAAAATCCAGAAGAACCGCCATTCAAATGAACAAGCGTAGATGATAAATCTATAAAACTATATTCCGAGTTAAGAACCACATCAATTTCTTCATCCCTGTTGTTAAATAAATATACATAAAACAAATTGTTAAACTGCAAATCATCAGCTTTTACAAAGCCAGGACTAATAGAAAAAATAGAACTATTCGTTTCCTGAACATCGAATGAAAAACTGAAGTCGCTTTGATATGTAGATCCATTCTCACTAAAAATAACATCTTCAAATATTAAATTATGATTACCAGAAAATTCTTCATCGAGATCAAAATAAAGATAGTAATAACTTGAATTAATTTTTATCAAATGAGGATTAATTGAAACAGAAGAGTCATTTTGAAATAGATTTAACATGTTTGATTCAAGATTAAATTCTAAACCATCCACAAAAACTTCTGCTTGAACAGTTTCACCACTAAAAAAACTATCCTTAACAAAATCAACATTTACAGCTTGAGAACTAACAAATCCAGAGAGTAAAACAAAAAACAAGAAAGAAATGAAGAATAGTTTCAAAGATATCACCTACTGTTAACCAATTCCTTTGCTTTTTTCAATGCCCTGTCAAGATCTTTTTCCAATTTAACTTCTCCCCTGCCAGTCCCCCTTAAAGGTGCTCTTGCAGGGACATTACTCCTGGTCATAGGATACCCTGAATTCCCTGGTTTCTTGGGAACGAAAACAGGACTTGCAGTTCCACCTTTCTTTTTCTTTCCCTTGAAAAATTTCTTATAGGCGAACCAGCCCAATCCCAAAACAACAAGCACAACCAATGCAGCTATAACCCACGTTATCCAAGAACTTCCGTCTTTCCTATAACAAGTTCCAAAATCACATTCATATCCGCTGGGACAATCAGCATCTGTAGAACATTCATCTTCTTGAAAAGGTATAACTTCCTCTGCTTCACACTGATTTGTTACCATATTACAGAAATACCCTGAATTGCAATCATCATTATTGTTACATCCAATCGCTCCACTAGATTCACATTCTCCAGTGTAAAAGTTACAGGTATGGTTTTGTTCACAATCATCATCTGACGTACATAAGGAACTTTCAAAGACACATTGACAAGAATTACTACAAATCATTGAGCTATTACAATCGCTATTCAACTCGCAGTCTTCATAGTCATCTATAACTCCATTACCACAATCATCATCATAAGTAGGAATGTATGTTCCGCCACCCCTATTCAAAGCATAAAGAACCATTCCAGTTAATCCAACATCTTGCTCCCAAGAACCAGTAAATCCATCTTGGACAAATTCTAACCAGTCTATAGCTCCAGAAACAGACCCATAATTACCGCTACCTAATGCTATAACGGCAAGAGCAGTTAACTCAATATCACCAGAACCAAAACTGCCATCTTCAGATTGGCCCTCTGTTGTCAACCAATCCCTATAAGAATTTCCACCTGTCAACAAATATAAGAAAGAATTATCTTGAACATCATCATTACAATTTGCTCTCAAGTAAGGCACTGAATAAGAACCATCTCCTGCAGCTTCCAATGCCCACGATCCATATTGTGAATAAAAACACCCGCAACTTCCTGCAGAGCCAAGAAAACAACCATTATTTATTTCTAATTCTTCATCAGAATCGTCTTCATCAATTATATAAAATGCATCGTTTGCATAATAAAGTAAAGAAGCAGATACTCTTGGAGGATGACAATCAACAGAAAAAGATTCATAAATTCTTGTCTGATCCCCCCTAATACAAATTTCAAAATCAATCCAAGAATCTCTAAACAGAGAACAATCTTGAGGAATACCTGTAAAATTATAACCTTGCATAGAAAATGAAATTTCTGCTCCTTCATAACCAATAACGCAAGTAGCTTGGGTATCTTCTTCTTCAGGTTTAAATTGGATTAACCATTCTCCATTAGCAAAATTAGCCTGCTGCTGATCAACCAACCATTGAACTTCATCTTCAACATCTTCGCCAACAGTATTCAATGCTAAGACAGCCATAGAAGTTTCAAAAGGATCTCCCCAATTATTATTTGCAGACTCTAATGATCTCAACCTATCAACACCAACTTGGTACTCTTCATAATCACTAGAATAAAGAGCTAAAACAGCCCAAGAGATTATACCTATATCACTTCCCCAATTGTTTGCCTCTAATTGTTCTATCAACCAATCGTAACCTTGTCCCTCATCAAACCCCAAATCACCTACAGTTTCATTTTCATCAGCTACAACAGACAAACTAGTAAATACTAAAAACAAGAACAATACACCAAAAACAAGAATACCTCTTTTTTCCATTACTCAATAAAGACGGGCAAATTATTTAAAAACCTTTTTGTTTTAATATTTTAATGATAGACCTACCAATCAAAGTAAAAAGCATAAAATACTTAGATAAAGGAAAAAGATCTCTAGTTTACACAGGAGTATACAAAAATAAAAAAGTAGCCATCAAAATAAAAAATCCAGATTCAACAGCAATCGAAAGAACGAAAAATGAAGCAAAATATATCAAACTTCTTAACAAACACGGCATTGGCCCAAAATTCGTGAAAGCAGGGAAAAACTTTCTCATGCATGAATTAGCAGAAGGAAAACAATATATAGAACTCATAAAAACAAACAAGAAAAAAGAATTAACGCTACAAATCATAGACCAATGCAGAACATTAGACAAATTAAAAATAAATAAATTAGAATTCACAAGACCAATAAAACATTTCTTTGTAAAAGATAACAAAGTAACAATGATAGACTTTGAAAGGTGCTACAAAACTGACAAACCAAAAAACCTAACTCAATTCTGTAATTTCTTAAACTTAAAAAAATTATACAAAATTCCAAGAAAAATTCTAATAGAATACAAAGATAAACCAACAGAAAAGAACTTCAAAAAGATAAGAGATATAATTGGAAGAGCGTAAAATTAATCCAAAGAATAGGTTTCCAAATCAATATTATCAAAACAATAAAGCTCTTTACTTTCAGGATTATACATTGGAGAATTCAAATAAATATTTTCTTTATTCTTCAAATTAAATGGATTTAATTGATACAGATAAATTAAGGCTTTTGGAGCCTTCCCAGGATAAACCCATAAAATCCATTTCTCCTTTCCTTGAATATAATCATTTGGAAAATCAATTTTCCCATAAGAACCAAGGTACATACTCAAATGTTCCTCGAGAAAAAAACCAAGTTGGTTTTCATCCAATCTTTTTCCAAGATGCTTGGCATCTTCTTTAATATATTTCTGAAATTTCTTATCCTTTTTATAGATCTTTTTTAATTTCTTTAAAAACTCAGAAAAATCATTAGTTCCCAAATAAAGTTGGTTCCATACCATAAAATTAAATGCGTACTGTATCTGAAAACTCTTTCTCTCTTTATACAACAACTTCTTCAGTGCATTTTTATGATTTATAACCATATTCATATATTTCTCCTTCAATTTACTAGAAGCAATTGAAGAGTATAAATACAAAAAATCGCCATAAATAAAATTTATTCCAATACAAGGAGCCTTAACTTTTGAATTTAAATGGTAAATAAATTTCAAACAAGTATTGGGATTTTGAGAGTTATCACATCTAGACATAGATATTGGAAAAAGGATCATACCCTCGCTTTTTGGTAGCCTATTTATATCAAAAAACTTATTCTCCTTAAATACACTCTTCTTAGTTTTATTAGGCATCAGTTAAACAACAAAAACCAACTTTATAAATTTTCCTTTCAAACCACAACTACATTTCTTCCTCAAACATTCCTAAAAACTAAACCACCGGAAGGATTATCATTCAAATACTTCTCAGCCTTGCGAGTTAAAGTTCCATTACTCAAAAACAAAACAGGTAACTTCTTAGCTTTATCTAAAGCAGCCATCAAATCAGCATCACTAACTGTTTTCTTATCTTTATACTTAACAAAATATCTCAAAGAACCAACGTTAGATGGAACATCAGCAACAAAACTAAAATCCTTTCCCTTCCTCACAACTTCTTGAGAAATAACATAAATACTATTCTGGCTAAAAAAAGAAGTAACTATAAATGGGATTCCTTCTAACTCTTGTTTAATCTCTTTCTGAACTGGTTCCAAAACTTGCTGCTCTTCCTTAACTGGTTTTTCTTCCACTTCTTTTTTAATTTCCTTTTTCTCTTCCTTCTTAACAGATTTTCCTGGCTTCAAAACTTTCTTTATCAATTCTTTGGCTTCATCATTGTCAGTTAAATACCATTTCCAAAAGATCTCATAATCTCCTCCAAATCCAACATTTAATGGAACAGCATAATCTTTTATTTCTTTCAAGGCAACCCTCAACCAAGGCTCACAGATTTTTTCCCTAATAACTTTCTTCTCTTTCAGTAAATTGAAAGCTTCTCTGGGCTTTCCACTCAAATATTCACACAAACCTTCCAACTTAGCTTCTTGCCCATTTACAAAATAAAAGGGAGAACCACCCTTTTTCACAAAAGTGACATTAACTTCTTTCTTAGAAGATAACTCAGATAAAATAGCACTTGCAAGCAAAAGATTGGTCTTTAACTCGCCAGACAACTGAGAAGGTATAATCGGTCCTTCCCTCCTAATAAAATTTAAAGCATCAATCTTCATATTTGGCATGAAAAAGAGAATTCTGGAAAATATAAAAACATTACGGCCTTGTCCACCCTACTTCATAATAGGTTACATCGCCTTCATTATCAGCTATTCCAATGAGTAATTTCTTCCTTGTTGAATGCGCTACCCTATTTTTTGCACTAAATTCGTGCCAAGTTAGCCCTTTAGCTTCCCCAACAGGATAGAGTATCCATTTAGCGTGGTCTTCTCCAGGCTTTACACCCCTATCATAAACTCTAAAATCAGCACCAAATTTTAAAGCAGTTTTAAGAATATACCCTCTAGTTCTCATATCCTTGAAAACAGAATATCTAACCCAAAAATCCTTATCTATTCTTTTTGCTTTCTTCAAAAAATTATCAAAATCAAGCACATTGCTTCTTCCATCCAAAACTTCCATCTTATCAGATTCAAGAAGATAAAGAGCCTCAAACAAAGAATAATAAAATTTCTTTCCTTTGGGTTCGCCAAATCTACTTTTATCATAAAGAGATCTTGCTAGTTTATTATCTTCAGAAAAAACAATATCCCTTGAAAAAACAGATTTTAACTTTTCCATAATAATCAACCTAAACAAAAACTATTTAAAAAGATTTTGATAAGTGCTACATTATGAAATTAACGTTTTTAGGAACTGCAGCAATGAAACCTCACAAAGATAGGAACACCTCTGCAGTTTTATTAACATATAAAGGAGAAAACATCTTAATAGACTGCGGAGAAGGAACACAAAGACAATTTTTCAAAGCAAAAATAAGTCCAGCAAAAATAACAAGAATTCTAATTTCACACTGGCATGGGGACCACATACTTGGTTTGCCAGGATTATTACAAACCTTATCAAGATCAGATTATAAAAAAACTCTAAAAATATACGGACCAGAAGGAACAAAGAAATTCATTTCAAGAATAATGTCTCTTTTCATGGCAAACACCCATAAGATAAACTATGAAGTAACCGAAATAAAGAAGAAAGGCATCTTCATAAAAGAAAAAGATTTCCAAATTCTGGCTGAAACACTCCCCCATACATCACACTGCCTTGGATACTCATTCAGAGAAACACCAAAGAGAAAAATAAATTTGGAATATATCAAAAAATTTGGGTTAAAAAAAGATCCGATACTCGGAAAACTTCAAAAGGGAAAAACAATTACTTACAAAGGGAAAAAAATAACTCCAGAAAAAGGAACTACTCTCATCGAAGGTCACAAAGTAACAATAATTTTAGACACAGGTTATACAAAAAAGATTTCCAAGTTTGCAGAAAATTCAAAAGTATTGGTTCTTGAGTCAACATTCTTAGATAGAGATAAAGATAAGGCAAAACAATACCAACACCTAACTGCAAAACAAGCAGCAACAATAGCAAAAGAGTCAAATTCAAAACAACTAATCTTAACCCACATAAGTGAAAGATATAGGGAAAGAAAACAAATAATAGCAGAAGCTAAAAAAATATTCAAGAACTCAAAACTTGCAGAAGATTTCTTAAGCATAAATGTCTAAACTTTTACTTCATAAACAAAAACATCATCATAAGGATTTTCTATCAACATCATTTCTATTACACTTAACTTTTCAAAATATCTTCTTAAAGGCCGCATAGAATTGCCATGTGCTGAAATTGCAACATTGATTTTTTTCTCCTTCATAATTTTTATCATATCTTTAATAAATGGTTTAATTCTCTTTTCAACATCTTTGACAGATTCGCCTTTAGGAGGCCTAGTAGAATATCCTCTGTGAAACTTATCATATTTTTCAGGAGAATTCTTCTTAATATAATTATAATGGGTCTTACCAGAAACGGCACCATAATCTCTTTCAATAATTCGATTATCAGTCATAACAACTTTGCATTCAGGATGAAACTTCAAAACCTCTTTCAAGGTCTGTTTGGATCTCTTTAATCTACTCTGGAAAGCAACATCAAATTTCTTATCCTTCAATCTAAGAGCGACTATCCTAGCATCATCCATTCCCCGTTTATTCAAAGAAACATTTCTAAAACCAGAAAACTTGCCAGCGGCATTATCAGTAGTAGTACCATGCCTAAAAAGGTAAATGTATCGCCTCATGATAATTAACCTTAAAAAATCAAGAATAAAAACCTTTCTCTTCAGAGTCCAATAACTTAATAAACAAACTAAAATTTACACGAAAAATGGAAAAGACAGTTATTACATATGAATTGTTATATGATGCTTTGCGAATGGAAAAACAAAGGGTAGAACTACAAAAATTAGATCCAGAATTCTACATAAACATAACAAGATACATAGAAGAAAAAAAGGATATCTTACAATCTCAAGAAAACAAAGATAGTGTTTTTACAAACACTGAAGTGCAAAAAACAAGAAAACAAATAGAAAATATTCAAAAAATTCTAAAAGAGTTATATGAAAGAAGAGAAGCAAAGATTATAGAATTGGCGTTAATAGCAACAAAATCTAACCATACAAACACTGCAGACAAAGAAAGTATGCTCAAGGAAGAAAGAACTTTCTATGAAGACGCACTCTATCTTCTATCAAATTATAGAGATAATACCCTATTAAGCATATTATCTGGAAAAGAAATAATCACTAAAGAGGAACCAAAAGGTTTAAAAGAGGAAAATATGCCCCCTACAACAACAAAGCAGCTAAAATTCCTGGCCAGCGTTCCCACTTTTGTTGGAACAGATTTAAACGTGTATGGCCCATTTGAAAAAGAAAATTTAGCTGAAATACCACTAGATGTAGCAAATTTACTGATAAAAACAAAAAAAGCAATCGAAAATGAAAGTACCTAAAACAAAAAAAGCATATTGCAAAACCTGTAAGAAGCACACAGAGCACAAAACAACCCAAGCAAAAACCACAGGTAAAAGAGGTTCTCTTAAGAGGGGATCTATCAACAGAGCTAAAAAGAGAGGCCTTGGAAGAGGTTTTGGTAACTTAGGTAATTACGGTTCTAAAGGTGCATTGACTTCTTGGAAAAGATATGGTGCAAAAACAAGCAAAAAAATAAATCTAAAATTAACATGTGCCGAATGTAACAAAGCAAGCATATTAACTCTAAAAAGAGCAAAGAAGGTAGAATTAAAATGAAATCAAAATTTATAAAAATACGTTGTAAGAAATGCAAAAACGAACAAATAATCTTTGAAAAGGGAGCATCAGAAATAAAATGCCTTGTATGTTCAGAAATCCTTAGTACACCTACCGGTGGAAAAGGAAAAATCAATGCAAACATTCTAGAGGTAATTGAGTAAAATATGTTCTTCAAAAAACAAGGTTTCCCAGAAGAAGGAGAGATTGCAATAGCTACAGTCAAAAAAATTCTTTATCATTCTGTTTTTGCAACATTAGATGAATACGCTACAAAAGAAGGAATGATTCATATTTCTGAAATTTCGCCAGGTAGAATAAGAAACATTAGAGATTATGTAAGGGAAGGCAAACAAATAGTTTGCAAGATTCTAAAAATAGACAGGCAAAAAGGACATATTGATTTATCGATAAGAAGAGTAAGCACAACACAAAAGATAAACAAAACTGCCGAATGGAAACAAGAGTTAAAGGCAGAAAAAGCTTTAGATTCTCTTGGGAAAAAACTGGGAAAAAACTTAGAAACCATGTACAAAGAACTAGGTAATAAGTTAATTGACGAATATGGTTCACTGAATAAGGCATTTCAAAGATTCTCTCTAGATCATGAAGAATTAGAAGAACTAAAACTTCCAAAAAAATTAGAACAAGAAATAACAGACACTATACTTGAAAAAATCAAACCAAAAAAAGTTGAAGTTAAAGGAATGTTAGAGATACAAGTAGAATCTCCAAACGGAATAGAAATAATAAAGAAAACATTAGTAAAATTGCAAAAAGGAGAAATAAAAATAGCTTACATCAGTGCACCAAAATATAAAGTCAGTATTACAGCATCAGACTATAAAACTGCAGAAGGATTGTTAAAACAGTTAGAAGAAGATGCAACAAAAGAAATTGAAGCAGCGGGCGGAACAATTTCATTCTCTAAATTAAAATGAAACATCAAATCTTTTTTTGTGAATCATGTAATCTTTACACCCTAGAAAAAGAATGTCCTAAGTGTAAAAAGAAAACAGAAAATCCGAAACCAGCAAAGTATTCAGTAGACGATAAATTTGGAAAATACAGAAGAATTGCAAAGAAAAATGGATGAACTAGAATTAATCAAATCTACAGAAATCTTCAAAAACTGCACAAACATAGTCTTCGGAAAAGGAAACGAACAAGCAAAGATTCTCTTCGTTGGTGAAGCACCAGGAAGAAAAGAAGATGAACAAGGCGTTCCATTTGTAGGTGCAGCAGGTAAAAATCTAGACAATCTTCTAAAACAAGTAGGACTATCATTAGATGATATTTACATAACAAACATACTAAAATGTAGACCTCCAGAAAACAGAGATCCACAACCAGAAGAAATCAAACAACACACACCATACTTACTAAAACAAATAAGAGAAATGAAACCAAAAGTTGTTTGTTCATTAGGAAACTATTCAACCAAATTTTTCTTAGCTCTTGGAAACATAGAAAACATGAAGCTACAGCCAGGAATAACACAAGTACATGGAAAACCACAATTAATTCAAATAGAAGATCAAAAAATAAAACTAATTCCTTTGTTCCATCCTGCGGCAATAATTTACAATAGAAATCTTATAACTGAATGGGAAAAAGATATGGAAATAGTTAAACAAGAACTTTCTCAAAAAACATTAATGTAAAAAAAGAAAAAATTAAGAGGACTAAACCTCTAAAATTGTCAAATCGACAGATGTGCTTTCAATGTATCTATAATCTGCAAAAATGTTTATGTTTCTTTCATAGGTTGACCCAGTATTCTCTACATCCATATGACAAGTAACCGTATTTCCACCAACTCTAATATACCCTTCATTGGATTCCTCTCCCTCTACAAAGAAACAAGTTATGTCTTCTGGCATAGTTAAATAAACCTTATCTTCCTCAAGATTTCCTTCGACAGTATCTATGTTCTCACAAGAAATATTCTTGCCGAAAACCTGGCCAACACCCTGATTTTCAAAAGTCAACTTAAAAGCCAGTCTATTTACACCCTCAAATTCTTCAGAAAAACTAGTCAACTGAACAGGACCACTAGAAACTCCGCCCTCAACAAGTTTATCTTCAGCTATATCACAAACAACTTCTCCTCCAGAATCCTCAATTTCTTTAGAGCTAACACAAATATTAACACTTGCACTAGTTCTATAGGGATAACATATTTTAGAGTACAATGTAGTTTCTATTGGATTATTTATTTCAGCAACATAATTTAAAACACCCATATCAACTATCTTTTCAGAACCCTCTTCTAAGAATCCTTTCTTGACACCTATAAGTGGAGAATTCACTATACTCCAACCTGCATCCAAACTAAAAGAAGGCATATGAACTCCGAACAATTTTGCTTCAATACTTCCTCCAGCAAGATCATACTCCCCACTATTCTTCAACAACAATTTAATAGGAATATCTTGCCCAGCAACAAACTCTCCAAACGGCGCGCCCTCAACAAAAGAAACTGCAACACCTTCTGAACCTCCAACAAACGGTCCTTCACTTACAACAACATCTCCATCGCTACTACAAGCAGATATGAACATCGTTGCCAGCAAAAGAACAAATATTATTTTTTTCATTTTAAATTAATTCCTCCCCACTTTTTTTAAAAGATATTTCACGATTTGCACCAATACCGTAATTATAAGACAACTCTATATTAATTGCACTATTTTCCCACTCACTACTAAGAACCACAGGAGCATTACATTCAAGTACTTCAACAAGATCATCAAAAACAAGGAATCCTTCTTCGTCAGAGTCACATTCAAAAACCTCTCCAGAAGCAAGAGTAATTGAGTACCCAACTAACGGCATTGTAGAATCCTCACCAGAATAAAAATCAGATTGTAAAACTTCTCCACCAACGGCCTTCTTAAAATAGATTTCAGAATAAACCCTATTTTGATAACCTTCATTAACCACACTAGTTTTTACCCTATCCACAATAATTGGAGCTATCTGATTTCTTATATCACTACCAGTAAAAATTTTATTGGGATCACAATCCATTTCTTCAACCTCATAACCTGGATCCTCTTTCAAACAAAAATCACTAACAGTAGAAATAGTATTCAAAAAGTAGGAGATGTCAACAAGCACAACAACACTATCAATACCGATACCTAAATTATCATAGACATAACCACCCTCACCAATTGGAAAATAAACTTGTTCTATCTCTGGAGAAATTGTATCTCCACTAACATCTGCAGCAGAAATATCAACAGATTTGCACTCTTCACCAAATATGCCCCCATTACCATCCCTAAAAGAATCTTGAACACAAACTTCTATATTTTGAACGGCTTTTGGTAAATTATTCTTTAAATAAAGTCCAACAGTGAATGAAGCATCTTCTCTCAAAGTAACAGGAGGTTGATTTTCAATAAATTCTATATCAATCCCCCCAACATTTGTAGATTGAGTTCCTTGTTGACAAGAAGAAACTAACAAAACCACTACCAAAAGTAATAATACTAAAACACCTCTCATAATAAACAAATCCTAAAGAGGATTATATAAAAATCTTTCTAAACACTACTCTTCCTGATATCTACAGTAGTAGCCTTTTCTACTTTGTAAACATAGCTCGCTTCCGCAATAATGGAGCTCTGAAAGATATCTTCATCAGACAAAAGAGATCCTACATCCATGGCACATTGAAAAACAACACTATATTCGCCAGACTCACCAACACTGTTTATTCTACTCAAAACTTCTTCAGAAACCTCATAAATTTTATACTCCCCATCGTATTCACCAGTAAACACAAAATCACAACTGTTAGGATCATCTCTTGGTTCAATTATGGTGCTTGGAACAGTGATCTTTAAACTATCAATTCTTAGCCACTCTCCATTTTCCCAGATTTCATCCAAACTAACTAATAAAAAAATGCTATCTTCAGATTTAAATGGCTGCTCTGTCTGAGTAGAAATACTTAATTTCATAGGACTTGGAATTGTTCTCGATCTCATTATATTTCCTGGACCAAGCAAATCTGGCTTTCCACCCAAAATTTCAATAAAAGGATCCAATCCTAATTCATACTTAATACGATTATATTCTTCATCTTTAATCACAAAGACATCATAAGTAGCTATTGTATAAAGTTCGGATGTGGCACCTAATTCAATCCTCCTTATTCCAACATCACTATCTATATTATTTCCAGGCTCAAAAGAACAAAGAACATTTTCATGTTGAACAATCCCATTACCAATAACTTCAATTTCGGTAGGATCAACAGTTGCTTCGTTCTCATACCCTCTGATCATACAATCCAAAGAAACAATAGAACCCCCTCCAGTGATAGCTGCAGCTTCAACCATCCCCCTAACAACAATGCCTTCATCTTCAAAGAAAAAGGGTTTTGTACTTTCAAGGTCAGTAATTTTAACGCCCAAATCTTCATTTTCCTCATTAACTTCAACAACAGAATCATAGGTATTGAGATCCGCGGGATTAGTTATATAATGCCAAGCTTTCAAAAAAGGATTAGTAGGAGTTTGTTCCTGAATTCCAACAGACAATTTTTCATAAGCAGAACCGGCTAAACCAGAACTGACAAAATTCCATGCAAAAACCGCCCCAATAAAAATACCCCCAACTAACACAAGAACTATAAAAACCTTCACGACCCAACCAAGCCCAGTTCTTAAAGAAAATTCTCTTTCTTCATATTCTGCCAATTCTCTTTCTTCATATTCTGCCAAAATTTACACCCCTTTATACAATTGAAACTTTTAATTTATCTATTTCAAACTCATTATCTGGTCTGATTTCTAAATAATTTGTACCAACGACAACATGATCTGTAATATCTTCCCTAAACGTATTCGAACCAGTATCTAAAACTATCGTATCTCCATTAAGATAAATATCTCCATTCTTATCTCCAGAAGAACCAAATTTCATGTACAATTCAAACTCATTTCCAAACTTTTCATCAACATCAAATTCATAAGAAGGATAAACAGTTTCATCAAACCAAACTTTCATTTCAACACCACTCAACAAAAAGTTACCGTTATCAACTAAAAATTTTACCTCATTAGTTCCTTGTTCAAAATAACTAGTGTCAATACTAAAAGAAATATCATCCCTAATACAACCAATATTATCAGATCTAACTAATTCATTATTCAAATAAATTTTGAATCCAGTATCCCCATCTAAAGAAGAACAATATATTGTAAACTCCAACTCTGCAGCTTCAAGAGAATCAAACTCAGAATCGCCCATAAAAAAAGATTTTTCTTCACTAGAATGAACTATCTCATAATATTGTAAAATTTCTATGTCTCTTAGGTCATAATAATTTCTTGCCCAAAAAGCCAATCCTGGCATTTCAGATTCCAACCTTAAATCATTAACTTCTTCTAAATAAGAAACAGGCAATTCTATTTCAACAGTTCTACCAGAAGAAGCACTATCTGAAAAAATTTGCCTATCATTCAAATAAACCTTTAAATCTCCCCTAGAATCAACAACAACAAAAGAAAGTTCAACAGAATCTAAATCACTAAAACTATCTATATTAAAAACCAAATCTTGATTAATAGTTCCAAACCAACCTTTGCTAACACTCAATGACTCTGCAAGTTCATCTATATTTGGTTCAGAATGGGAATAGAGATTCATAGATCCTAAATCATATGTTCTCCTATCTGCCAAAGAAACCTCTCCAGGCTCAACAGACAATAAAATATCTTCTGAAGCTCCTTCATCCTCGCAATATGAAGGACAATCTGTTTTCAACAATTCACACTTATCACAAGGAGGCATGATTAAGACATACAACACAATTAAAACACCAATTATGATTATTAACGTAGAAACCGGATTACTTGCTTTCTTATTCATCATGGGAAAAATAACCGGAACTAAATTTAAAAGGTTTTCTGTCAAACAAGATATTTAGATAATATTGGAAAATCCTTTTTCATAGCGCTCTTTGCCCTATCTTCAGATTCTAATGAACTTTTAAATTTATTATCTTTCATTTGAGATTTAAAATAAATATGATAAAATTCATGCAAAAAGATTGCTTTAATAAATTTTGGATCATCAGTTATCGAATTTATGACATCCTTGCTAACATAAACTGTATCAATAGAAGAATGCACAACAAGAGCACCAATGGCAATAGGAATATTTTTCTTTATCTTATCCCTAACCAAACTACTTTTCTTGGCAAGCTTCCAAAAAGCCTTAGAACTAATTAATCTAATTCTAACATCAATTTTATGTAGTCTAGAAAAAGAATCATAAGCTGCCCTTGCAATAACCAAAATTTCTTTCTTGTTTAACATCCTAACAAAGTTTATAAAATCAGGTATTTAAATCTTATCATGATAGACTGGATTCTTATTGGGGTTGTGCTAATTTGGTTAACAGCAGCAACAATCTCAGACATAAAAACAAAAGAAGTTCCAGACTGGTTAAACTTCAGCTTAATTGCGATTGGTTTGGCAATATTCGCAACAAAATCAATTTTAGAACAAAGTTATTGGCCAATACTTCACAGCCTACTTTATGTT
The DNA here is from genome assembly GCA_964474895.1 of Candidatus Woesearchaeota archaeon. Classification (GTDB taxonomy): domain Archaea; phylum Nanobdellota; class Nanobdellia; order SCGC-AAA011-G17; family PNOQ01; genus CAYFNK01. Next base: position 147,902 of record CAYYUK010000001.1, on the reverse strand, counting down.
GGAATTTTCCTGATTATTGGAAACATAATGTATTACACAAAACAATGGGGCGGGGGGGATGCAAAACTATTAATTGGAATTGGGGCAATCCTACCAGTTTATCCATCATTACTAAGAAACTTTTTCAATTCAGAATTAACAATAAATCTTCCAGTTACAATTCTAATAAATTTGATAATAGTTGGTTCAGTCTATGGATTGTTTTGGACAGTTTTTCTCATAATAAAACACAGAAATTCTTTCTCAAAGGAATTCAAAAAAATAAAGCAAAAAAAGAAACAATTAAACAAAGTTTTACTAATTCTCCTATTAGTTGGAATACTAATAAGTTTTATTGCAGTGAAAGAACTAGAGCTACGCATAATCTTTTCAACAATATTTGCAATTCCATTAATTACAAACTATTTACTAACAATAACAAAGGCAATAGAAAAAACATCTATGTATAAAAAAATGCAAACAAGTAACCTTAGGGAAGGAGATTGGATTACAAAAAAGATAATAATAGATGGAAAAACAATTTACTCACCAAAAAGCACAGGAGTAACTAATAAACAAATTGAAATAATAAAGAAACATAAAAAAGAAGTAGTAGTAAAAGAAGGTATAGTTTTCATACCTGTATTTTTAATAGCAACAATTATAAGTTTAATTTATGGAAATATTTTCTTATTATTTATCTAACCAATTGCTCTTCTAACATCTGAAATCTCTGCAGAATTAACACCATCCAATTCAGAAACTTTTTCAGCAATAGGATCTGGGCTACCAGAATTTTCATCCATAACAAAAATAATATCTAAAGCTTTCAGACCAAAAGCAACTGGTTCTTGAGAAACTTTCATTTCGCCTTCACCAACAAAACCAGATATAATCTTCTTAGCTTCTTCTTCCACTTTGATTAAATCCACTTCAGGATTATCAGGCATTATCTTCATAGTTACAACTGCATTTCCCATTTTTAATTAGGTCCCTCAAAAGAACACTTTGGACAAACATATTTAACACTCTTCTTTCTACACGAAGTGCATCTTATTATTTCTTCAGTTCCACAAGAAGGACATAAAAAACTAACAGAACCTGAAGCCCCTATTAACCTACTTTTACAGGATGTGCAAACGGAATCTTTTTTAACCATATTACATTTGGAAAATTAGCCCATTTATAAAACTTTGCTCCCATAGTTTAGTTTGGATAGAATATAGCCTTGCGGAGGCTAAGACCCGGGTTCGAATCCCGGCGGGAGCATAATAATAAATATAGGCCAAGGGACGAAAAATGAAAAAAGATTGCTTATTTTGTAAAATAAAGAAAAATTGGATCTTCGAAAATGAAAACTTCTACGCTATTTTTGATGTACATCCCGTGTCCCCAGGTCATTCTCTGATTATTCCAAAAAAACATATAATATCTTTATTAGATTTAAATCAAGAACAATGGGCGTCCTTAAAGCCAGCAATTTCAAAAACAATAGAAGTTATAGAAAACACGAACTTTCAAAAACTATATAGAAAAATGATCATAGAAAAACCTACAAAAAAATCGCCCCCATTTTGCGAAAAAATGTTACTGCACATGGGAATAAAGAAAAAACCAAAAGGATATAACATAGGAAACAACGAAGGGTCAACAGCAGGTAGAACAATTCACCACCTACACATCCAGATTATACCAAGATATGAAGGAGATATAAAAGATCCAACAGGAGGAATAAGGACTATAATTCCAGGGCTTGGAAATTATAAAAAATAATCAATTCTTAATATTAATTCTATTACCTTCTTTATCTCTCTTAGATTTATAACTAATATCTTTCTCGCCTTTCTTTCTGGCTATAGTAGACTTTCTTTTCTTCCTTTTCTTCTTCTGTTTAATCCATTTTTGAAAACCCATAAATAAAAAAGAAAAAAGAAGTTTAAAAACTATTCGTCTCTGATACCTTTATCGGTAATAAAGAACATACATTCACCATCCGGCAAACATGGGCTATCAACTAATTTAGCAACCCTGGAACCCTTCTTACCCCTTCTCAAATACAATCTAGTAGTAGATGCATGGGCTACAATATGCCCCCCAATAGCTTCAGTAGGATCTCCAAAGAAAGTATCTGGTTTAGACATAACTTGATTAGTTACATAAATAGCTAAGTTGTAAGTATGCGCCAACTTCAACAAAGTATGCATGTGTTTATTCAATTTCTGTTGACGTCCTGCCAAAGTTCCTCTGCCTATAAATTCACTCCTAAAATGGCTCATCAAAGAATCAACAATAACCAATTTAACATTCAAATCTTCCTTAGTTATCAAATCCTCAACTTTTTCAGCCAATAACATTTGATGGTCTGAATTAAAAGCCCTAACAACTCTCAAATTGCCCAAAACTTCTTCAACATTCAATCCGCCAATCTCTGCAAGTTGTTTAATTCTTTCAGGTCTAAATGTTCCTTCAGTATCTATCCAAACAACAATGCCATCTGCACCTTTCTGTTCCCTTGGTAACTGTGCAGTTATAGCTAACTGATGTGCCAATGCAGTTTTTCCAGAACCGTACTGTCCATAAGTTTCAGTTATAGCATTACTTTCCACACCACCACCAATTAAATCATCAAACGCAGTAGAACCTGTTGTAATCTTTATCACCCTCTCTCTTTTCTTCAATAGATCCATACCAGATTCAAAACCCATATCTAATTCGCTTCTAGAAAATTGGATTATCTTCCTTGCAACAGACTCTGTAAGTCCTGCACTATCTGCAATTTCACTAGGACTAGCAACAGCCAATGCTAAAAGAGTTCCATAACCACCCTCTTCTAACTTCATAGCAGTAGCTTCTCCAACACCTGGTAAATCAGTTAATTTAAATTTTTCAGCCATATTATCCATCTCCTAAAAATAACTCTTCTTGGGCTTTTTCCAAAACCAAGATAGCCTTTATCAAATCAGATCGTCTCAAATTAATAGTTGCATCTCTCCAAACATCTTTGTCATCTTTCCATGATTTCCTCAAGCTAACAGTCTTAAATTCAACTTTTGTGTTACTATCTTTTACATCCCTTTCATTGGACCAAACTGCGGCTTCTATAGAACCAGATTTAAATTTCTTTAATGGTTGTGTCATTTACATTACCTCCTATTCCTTATCGGATCTTATTTCAATAAGGAGATAAAAGGGATAATTATACTTTATTTATAAAGAATATCGTGGTCTATGTCAAGATGTCAACCAATACTCAACCAAATTATCCCAGCAATTATTAAAAAGAACAATAAATTATCTGTCAAATCCCCGCTTCTCAAAAAACCTTTAATCTTAAATCTTGACAAAGGAAAGAATGGTTTAACACCTTTCAAAGTCAACCCATCAACCAAAATATGAACCACATATCCAATCAAAAAAGCAGCGGCAACATAACTAACAGTTAAAAAATAAAGAATAACAAAAATAAGTAAAGCAAACAAAATACTATGGAAAATCTTCCTATGTCCAAATATCAAACCTAAAATCCAAGAAAGAGGTTTAACCTTCCTACCAATCCAACTATTCTTAGTATCAATATCTGGCAAAATAGAACTAAAAGCAACAATAGCTAAGAACACCCAAGGCGAATCCAAAGAAACCTGTTTCATAAAAAACAAGCCAGCCAATACACCTAAAGATAAATGGGTTTTAAACATCATTTTGCACTAATTCAACAGGGTTTGCCTCCTTAACAGATCGAACTATAAATTCAGTACGACCAAACATTTTATTCTTGACAGCCCTCCCTATTAAAATTAACTGCTTACCCAACAAGTCATCCTTAACTGCTTCAAAATCCACTTCCTCAGTTAATTCTTTCCCAGCTAACTGATTAGCTTGTTCAGAAAAACAAACAGTACGAACATTTCCAGTACCATCATCAAAAAAGAAATTCAAAATAGGAACCCTCCTAACACTTACAACACCGTGTTCAGAACATTTAAACTCATTATCATCCATCTCTGGTTTTCTATTACATTCAGGACAAGCATTATAAAATCTAGGATCAAAAACTTGAACAACAGTACCAAAAACTTCTGCACTTTCACCATCTTGCAAATCTGCAACATCTTTCCTACTAACAGTCATTGGTTCAGATTTAATACTCATATTAACTTCACCAATTTTCTCGCCCTCTGGATTAACTTCAATTTCAGATCTGGCACCAAGATGCAATTCTGTATATCCTCTATTTTCCCTAGAATAACTATTTTTAACTCTGAGTATATCTCCTTCTGCAATTTCATCCCTATCAAGCATATCAATCAGATGATCTTCCCACATAACCAAACGAACAGGACCAGTTTCGTCAGCAATCATTAGATTTGCAACTCTGCTCTCCTTATCATTTCTAGTAAATTTATTAATGCCATAAATATTTACAACTTTGGCCAAAACATTTACAGAAGTTGAACCTTTCGGAATTTCCTTAATTTTAATAACTCTTTCACCAAGATTTTCAAATAATTTAACACCAAGTTGATTAGCAATTATATGTGCAGCACCTTCCTTACTAACCAAATCAGAAAGTTGTTTTATCTTATCATTTATTTTTTCTTCAATCTTCTCTTTAGAAAGCTCAGTGTTCTCCATTATCTTCCTAAGGATTTCATCATAACTAAATTTCAACATTCGAATTCACCATCTTGAAGAGGATTATAGTCAAAATCTATAGCCCCCTTAACAATCACCACTTCTTCCCCAAGAATATCTTTAACGATTCCAGAAACAACATCTACCTTAAAAACATTATTATCATCCACTGAATATGATACATCCTTAGTATCCCAACAGGCAATATCATCTCCGCATTCAGAAACAATGATTTCAACAGTTTGTATAGCATCCAAAAACTCATTCAAATCATAATCAAACCCAATTTCAACAACTGGATTAAAATAATAAGTAAAACTGGTATTATCGGCACCACCCACATACTCTTTATCATATGTAATTACAACATTAGAACTATCCACATCCAAAACATAATCTCCTTCAGTTTTCAAAACAATAATTTCAGCCAACTTACTCTCTAATTCTTCTAAATCGGGAAAACAACTTTCACCCCCTCTTTTCCAATAGCTATATTCCCCAATAGAACTAGTATCAACCCCACCAGTTTTTCCCAACCCAATCAGAGAATCCTTCCAAACATATTCTATCAATCTCCCATCGTTAAACAAATCAACTTCAGCACCAACATAAGTATCCAATAATTCAGACTGTGATCTGCCTAAAGCATTAACAACATCATCCCCTATCTGTGTTATCAAAAACAGAGCAAGACCTATGGCCATAAATGTAAAAACAAATACATATGCACTTAAAACACCTTTTCTATTCATACAAAGCATTCCTCCTCTTTGTAATTTTCAAATTTATTATCATATTCGCTAATATCAATACAAATTTCAACAACTTCATTCAAATCAACAGAAAAATCAATACAACTAGCAGAGTCACTATTAAAAATTACAGCATTTATATTATTCCCGTCTATTTCAAACTCATAACAGTTCCCATAAACTTTTGAAAATAAGATTTCGGTTTCAGACTCAATCTCTGACCACACAACAGAACCACCATTTTTCCAAGAATAAATCATATCTGCAAACGTAAACTCATTAACTTCTGTATTTAGGTAATTTAAAACAAGATACTCATTTTCGGAAGATTTCAAACCATCATCTAACTCAATTATTTGATTCTTATCACCAAAATTTGCAATATCAAACTGAACCAGCAAGATTATATAAGCAACTAAAAGTAAAACGGTAAGAATAATAAAGTTGATATCAGCTAGAACTATTATTCCATTCTTATTCAAGTTTGGTCACCACCGTAAAATCCAAAAAACCCTTTTTCATTTCTCCACCATCGTCATAAAGAATATACTTCCTAGTAAAATAACAATCATAATCAGATTTATCCAAACCACAAGTTGGAACTTGCGCAACGAGTATCTTATTGGTTTCAACTTCTCCTAACAGATTATCATTAAAATCATACAGACTAAGCAGTAGTCCTTGTCCCTCTCTCTCTTTGTAACTAAAACAGTTCTGTACACGTTCTTCGCTAAATTTATTCAAATCTATAATTCCAGAAAACACTCTTTCTTCTCCAGAATATGCTAAACAATTGCTAGAAGATAACATTCTTGTAACTGCGACATGCTGTTCTAGTTCACTAGTTCTAATGTCTTTTACAATCGAAACCCCAAAAATGGAGATTATAATAAAACTAACAACTGTAATCAGCATAAGATAGACTATCATCTTTAGAGATTCTTTGCCAATAGTATAGTCACCCTTTTTATTCACTAACTTTCACCTCAAAAACATTCTCTTTTTTATCAAAAATTACTAACCCGGAATCTAATATATCTGAATATATGACTTCAAAATTAATATCTGCAGCACAATAGTTAATGCTACCTGAATACAGAGGAGTTTCTCTTTTGTTAATCGTCAAAGAACATTTCTCCCCGAAAAAAACTTCATAAGAATCATCAAAAGAATATGCGACATTTAAATTATATGGGGCGGAGAGGGCACTGTCCTCTAGTATAATCAAGTCTTTAGAAATAAATCTTTGCTCAAAAGAGGTATCATCCGTCATTTTATCCATAATAACAAAGACAGTTAAAAAAGCCGCAACAGCTACGACAGTATATCCTATCCAAATTCCTACTTTAGAAACCATACTAAAAAATTAATTTCCTTATTTAAATTAGTTTTCATTAGTTTCCCTAATTGTAACAGAATTACTTTTTTTCTCAACATAAAATTCAACATATTTTCCCTTAACAACTGAAATAATTCCAGTATCAGGATTTTCTAAATCAAAGTTATCAAATTCAAACAAATATAAAAGATCAGAATTCTTACATGCGCTTCCAGAATCAGAATCTCTGCAAACAACCAAACAGGAAGAGTCAAAACAAGATACTGGTCTCTCATAATAACCCAAACTCCCCGAACCAAAAGATTTACTCTTATCAAATGCAACTAAAACAAAATCACCAGACATATAAAAAAGAACGGTGGTATTATCTCCACCCTCTAATCTAATTATTGCTTCAGATAGCTCCTCCATTGTGTTCTCCGTTAAAACAGACATCTCTGGGAAAAGAAGTCCAACAATAACCTTCCAAAAAGTCATACTAAAAAGAATCAAAACTATACCTATAGTTAAACCAATAGCAATCTTAATCATAAAAGCTAACTCACCTTTTTTGTTCATTGCACTGCCTCCGAAACATCAACAGTTGGTGTAGTTATTCCAGAAATAAAATCCTGAACAGATTGGAAGATTTCACCAGCCTGCCCACTAAAGATTAAAATAACAGCAACCAAAACAAGGACAGCAATCACTAAAATGATAATTGTTTCTATTGATAATCCCTGTCCTTTCTTACCAAGCATTTTCTAAGAGAAAGCTTCACAGCCAATCTCGCCTACATCAGATTCATAGTCATCAATGACTGAACACGAAACAGTGACTATATCGGGGCAAATCAAAGTAATATCTCCTTTATTATCGCCGTCACTATCAATATTGAACTCTTTGGTACAATAATTCTCAGCAAATTGGACACTCCCTGTTGTTTGATAAGACTCACAGAACCCATTACATTGCAAGGCTGCTTTCTGACTATCTATTCCGCTACCAGTAAAAACATTGTTCCACCAATCGACAAAATTACCAAATCCCCCTGTAAGTGCAACAACAATCAGAACTAAAACAAAAATAGCAAGAATAGTAATAATGACAGTATTAATTGAAAGCGTTTGACCTTTCTTATTTTTCAAATATCTTCACCTCTATTTGATAATCTTAATTCTTATTATTTAAATCTTTTGATTACTACTCACAGATACCCCCACCAACAACCCTCTTAGCTGAAGCATATTCTTCCGTCAAAACACAAATATGCCCTTCCCGTGGCTTATAGAAAACGTAACTCAAATCAAAAGGTTTACTTATGAACTTATCTTCACCCAAATCAAAAAACTCAATCAAAGGAGAAGGAGCATAGTTATATCTCAGAGTAACTTTACCGTCCTGAACATAACCGAATCCAGACAAATCAAAACCAACTTTCCAACCAATACAAGGCTTAATATCCGATAATAAACGATCCTCAACACTTCCACCCAAATGATTGATCAGTTCGACCCTCATTCCACCATCATCATAAATATCTAATGTGTAACTAGTCGGAAATTCAAACTTTTCATCAGTACAAAAACAACTAACATTCCTACTTTTTGAACAATCATCCAAAATAGGATAAACTCCATCAACAAAGATTTCCCTGGCTTTTATTTGTGCCTGTGTCTCTTCAGCACTCAAATCAGTACCAAATCCAATCTGCTCTTTAAGTTTATTAAAAACAGGAGTAGTAAAAAATAAAACAACTACCACAATAAGTATTACTAAAACTGCTGCAATTATATGTGGCATGGCTATTCGCATCTTAGCCTCCAAACCTCAAAGCAGTTTTCAAACTCTCAAGTGCATTTATGAAATTCTCTTTTTGTGTATAAGCCAACATCAATAAAATGATCAAAAGTACTAATAATAAAATCCACTTCCCTAACTTATCCCAAACAATCTCTCCCCTTTTCATTGCCTACACCTTTCTATCATTTCAGCAGAAGGTCCAACATACAATCCACTAACATATCCTGTTTTCGTACTAGAATAATGAAGAACTACTCCTGCAATACTCCCAATAATTGCACCCTTTACTCCAGCTGCCTTTCCAAACTTCAAACCAATTTTCGCCCCTACCCAAATCGAACCGCCTATCTCAGAAACTATTGAAACCAAATCCCTTGACTCAGAAGCCAAAATTTCAAACCTCTTATCTCCAAAAAATACAACATAAAAGGGCCCTGTAGTGGGGTAAGGATAATCGAACTCTTGTGGATCTATATCTTCAGAAACATCTCCATAAATATAAGTAAAAAAGGTTTCATCGGGTTTCAAAGGCAATGGCTCATCTTTAAGATACGTAAATAACCCATCAATTTCAGGATATTTTTCTTGAACACTTTCATCAAAATCAATTCTAGAACAAATAAAGCACCAATTATTTCCAGTTCCCCAATCACGATCATCTAAAAAATCAATATCTCCCTTTCCAAACTGCTTCCAGCAATCATACATCTCTCCCGCAATTTCAGAATAAATTTCATTCTCATCCAAGTCATCTATTTCAATTCCATTTGTTCCACACCTCAAATCTTCAATAAGTGGTGTACCGATCACCTTTGATCTCGCTTGTAACAAAACACTATCTTTGCACAGTTCTCTATCGACACTATCTCCACCTATTGAAAAATAGCTTACAACAATAGCATACAATATCCCCCCCAGAACTAATGCAATAATCGCAAATACAATTACTTTAAGCGTAGAACCTTTTTTATCCAAAACTACCAATCCTCCCCATAACAGATTTATAAAACAAATAAATCATCAGAAGCACTATAAGTATAATAAAGATATACTTCAAATAAGTACCTAGCTCACCTTTCTTTCCCATATTCAATTCCCTCAATTCTACAACTTATAATAATTTCTAAATTTGAGTTGAACTCAAAACAGATCCTGCAATCATATTAAAGAGAATAACAACAACAACTGCAATAACAAAGTACAACAAAAAGCCCCTCTTTAAATTCTTACTCAAACTATACTGTTCATTTAATTTATCTGCTCCATGTTCTATACCATTCGAAATAATTGTCAAAATATAAATTATCTGAACGATATAAATCCCAACAATTAACTGGAAAAAATAACTTGGAATTGTTTGAGTTTTCTGAAACAAACTACTTAGATTAACAATATCAACAGAAAAATCAGTGCCACCGGAATTAACTTGCTGTAACATATATCCCAATTTAGAAATTATACCAACAATCATACTCGCTATTCCAACAACAATACCCGCAATAACAGGGGCCATGAAATTAATTTGACTCTTCATGCTAGAAATAATCTCGGCAAGAAGATCTTTCAGTCTTTCATTTATTCTCTTAACATTATTTACATAAGTAGAAATACTCAACAAAGATTGTGAAACAACTTTTGGACCTTTCCTAGAGCTTTCAACTAAAACTTCCATTGAACTTTTAACCAATGGGCTTGGATAATCCTTTATTGCTCCCCTTTCCCTACTGAAAATTGCATTCTTTAAACTCATTCCAGCAGTACTCAAATTAGTATGGACCATTCTAAAAAATTTGCCAACAGGCGTGCCTTCCAATGTTTTCGAAACATCATCAAAAGCAACTTCAGATGGCACACCATCACCAATTCTAGTTCCTAATTGAAAGATTCCTGTTGAAAATTCGCTTTCTAACCTTTTAGTTTCATCTCTAATCTTCTTTCCAATTTTAGATTTGGATTTGTAATACATCGAAAGAGACAAAGCTAATCCAAGAGGAATAAAGAAACTTAATATTAAAGCACCCATACCAAAAGGACCATAATATTTATCTCCTGCCAACTCAAAATCCAACAGTTTCTCCCCAGTTGCTGGATCACCATATAAAGAAACATCAAAACCTGGAGAAATAAAATGAATTATGAAAGGTAACAATCCAATAATCAAAAATGCAAGGAAAATAAACCAAGCAACTGCTAAAACTCCTTTTTTAGGAGCGATGTCTAATTTAGTTTCCCCATAACCTGCAGGCCTTTTATTCAAAAGATTAACTCCAACATTATAAACAATCAACGGTAAAGCAATGTTATACACAATTGCAAGATAATACCATTTAACACCACCAAGAAAAGTTCCTATAAGTGGAAAGATAACTAAACCCAAAATAGGCAAAATAACACCCAACATATGCAACATCGTAATTGGACTCTGCAAATCATGAGCATATTTCAACATCCGATCATATGTACCCTCGAGAATAACTTCCAAGGATTTGTCAAGCAAACTTAATCTCCTTTCTTCGCTTGGTTCATACAAACTACTTTCCAAAAGATGCATGGCATTAACGAATTCAAGATTGTATTTTCTCCAATATTTGAGATAAGTTTCCAAAGACTCTTTCAAGGTAGGATACTTTCCAGTTTCAACATCCCAAAATATTTTCCTAAGATCTAAAGAAAGGGGTTCTCCAACATGTTCGGAAGCAAATTTAATTGCATTTTCAAAATTAGAAGTGTGCCTCATATAAATTACCATATACAAAACACATAGAACCATTTGATCACTTGCCTTTAATCTCCATTTGGTTGCAATATTAATTGGATATCTTGTAATTGGTTTAATTAACAAAATTGCAACTAGCGAAACAATAATTGCAGAAAGAAGTCCTCCAAAACTTTTGAATCCAGAAACAAAATAAGACGCTCCTCCAGCAAACAAAGAAAATAAAACAACTAACGAAACAAACAACAAAGAAAAACTGGCTGCACCAGTTGGAGTCAAATTCAAATGAGCAATTCTTATGCTTTCCTGCAAAGGTCCTACATCCTTGTCAGAAGGTTTAACCTTTATTACTGTCTCAGAAAAATTACACAGTTTTTCATATACACTCAAACGTTTAGGCATAGCTTCTTCCTTAAATTTTGTATATTCTCTAGAAAATTCAGAGCTAGGCTGATAGTTTTTAACATCAGTAGAACCCATCTGTTTATTCAATCTGGATTGATATTTCTTCAATATTTTATCTATCTCATCTTTCGATATCGACATTAGGCACCTCTTTTTTTATCTCTTTCTTAAACCATTCATTCCACCTAAAAAAGATTTTCTCGCTGTCTAAAACGCCAAAGTTAGTTAAAACTTCATCCGAAAGCTTATGAAATACATCATTCGCTTTTGTTGAAAATTCTGCCTCTAGCAAATCCTTCCGCTCTATTTTATTAGCAACATCGACTAGGGTTTCTTTTATTTTCGCCCTTAACAAAATATTCTCCCATGCAGCATCCCAATTTCCTGCCCACTCTTTTACACTACCTGCAATAGATTTTATAATTTCAGAATCTCCATTAATTAAACTATCTGTAGGTTCAAGCTGATCTGTTTTATGATTATAAACCATGAGATCAACAAACGCTCCTTCTGCCAAAGGATCGTTCTCCCATTCCTTCCTAACTTCAGTTATACTCGTAACTCTTCTAATCTTATGCAGTCCATCAGGAGACTTAACTGGATTCGCAACAACAATTATATCTGTGGCCTTGAAACTAGTTTTGGGCACACCCAAATCATTCACAACCCTATCGAAAACAGAATAAGGGCTACCACCGTGAATTGTGCCTGCAACAACATTAGCCAAAGCACCAACCCTCATTGCCTCATATAATGCAAGAGCTTCTTTACTTCTTACCTCACCAACAATTAAACTGCTATCCCCCAATCTTAAACTTGTTCTTATTCCTTCTTCAGCAGGTAACTCTGTACCTCCTGCAGCCAAAGCAGATCTAACTTTCATTGGTTGAATATTATATCCAAGCCCCCTCATAGAACTAACTGGAAGTTCTAATGTATCTTCAACAGTAATAATTCTATATTTTCTCATTATCTCAACCAAACAGGATCCCAATAAAGAAGTTTTACCACTACTTCTTGTACCTGCAATCAAAAGAGTTCTAGAACCATCAATCAAAAAACTCAACAAACCCGCCCCAAGGGAACTTATCATATTGTTATCTATAAATAAAGGCAATGTCCATGGTTTCTCTCTATGTCTTCTAAACGCATAAGCAATACCAACAGGATTTAGGGGGCTTGTAATAATAGACACTCTTGCCCTAAATTTAGAAAGAACTAGTTCAGTATCTAAAACAGGATTAGCTTCGTCAAGAGGCCTACCAGACATTATCCTAAATTTGGTAGCCCAACTTTCACCATCGTCTGAACTAGGTGTTATGTTTGTTAGACATTCACCATAATCTTGATGAACAATAAAAATTGGTGCTTCGCCGATCGGAGCATTTACTGAAATATCTTGTACCTTTGGATCAGAAAGTAAAACCTCAATCAATCCAAAACCAATAGTATATCTAATTAAAATTTCAGCGAGTTTCCCAGACTCTTCATAGCTTAATGCGATTCCTTTACTTGCTGCCAACTCATTAAGAAGATCTTTACCAATATTAAGAAAAGTTTGTCTTATTCTAATAGGATCTGTAAATTCTGCAGTAGTTGGCTTGTGTTCGGACATAACAACCCTTGCAAGATCCAAAAGCCAAACATGATCTTCGGGTAAATTAAATTCCGGAGGAGCTAAATGGTACAATATATTCACACCATCTGAAGGCTCAAAAATCATTATTTGAGATCCATCATTCAATGAATAATTATCTATTTCATCAGAATCTACAGGAACTCTTGCCATTAATCTGGTAAACATAAAATTAGGAGATATCATTGGTCTAAAAGATCTAGAATAAATAGATCTATCACCCAAAACATGCCCATCCAATTCAGACTTCAATTGAGAAATCAAAGTAGACTTATTGACAACCTCAAAAATTTCAGTCAGTGATTTAAAATATGCGGTTTCATCTCGGACCGCAAAGGGACCTTTAGCATTTTTTAATCTTATTTTTTGTTCCCTCATTATTCTCTTAAGTTCAACATAAGCACCTATTGGATCTCCTTTCAAAAGATTGTTGACAATATATTGTATATCTGAAAATCTAGAAGGATACATTTGGGCATATTCCATACTAGTACCCAAAGATGAAAGAGATAGAACTCCTTTCTGTCTTGTTAAATAAATATAAATGTTAGCAATCTCCCTTAGCATCTGAATCTGATCAATACCATATTGGTAGTTTCTATCTGCTGAAAGAATTATTCTGCTAACGCTTGGAACTTCAATTAGCCGATCAACAACCATCGCCATAGTAATCTTATCATCTTCAATGGATGGAGAATAAGGAACACCAATAAAATTAATTTTCATAACTTCTTGCTTTCCTTCCCTAATAAGCTCGTACTCACCAGGTTTCAAACTATCTCCAGTTCCCATCATATCACCACTTTAAAAAAATAACATAACCTTTAATATTCATAGTCTTATATATTACCTATCTTAAAATAACTTTCGTTTAAAATGGATACTGTCCAACAAAATATGGGTGCGGATTTAAATGACCTAAACACCAGAATAAGGATTCTTGAAGGAAAATACAACTTAACCAGAGAAAGAATTCTTATGATTAACCAAAATATGGTTGACCATTACAAGTCTCTTAATATCGAAGTAAAATCAGTAAACGAAGATTTAAAAGAAGTAAAAGAGAGCATTGAACTTTTAAAAAATACTATGAAAGACATAATAAATGAATTAAAACTATTTGCAAAAAAAGAACAGGTAAAAATTTTAGAAAAGTATATTAATATGTGGAATCCATTAAACGTTGTAACTGAAGATGACGTAATTGAACTAATAAAGAAAAATCAAACAAAATAAGATGGAAAAACAAAAAGAGGGTTTTGAAAACAATAGAGAAATTCTAGATGTTAAAAACGCAGTGCATCAAAGATCAACACCCGAAGGAATTCCTCCGGGATTAGAAGATGCCCCTTCTCCAACAGAAGCTCCTGCACAAAAAGAAGAAAGAGAAGTTCCTGTAAGAGATATTTCACACATGAAACCAACATTCAAATCACAGTCACAACCAATTCAACATACAAATTTTCAAGAGCCTTCTCCAGAAAGAGCAAGTTATGATATGATAGAAGAAATTGCTGAATCAATAGTTGGAGAAAAATGGGATGAACTAATAAGAGGATTTGGAGATTTAAAACTTTGGAAAGAAAAAATGGACACAGATCTTGCAGGAACAAAGCAAGAAATCTTAAGGGTACAAAACAGATTTGAAAATTTGCAAAAAGCAGTTCTTGGAAAAGTTTCTGAATATGGTGAAGGAATACAGGATCTGGGAGCAGAAATAAAAGCACTAGAAAAAGTATTAGGAAATATAATTGCCCCATTAACAAAAAATATTAAAGATTTGGAAAGAGTCACACAAAAAATAAAATAATTACGTATTCTCGACAACAACTTTTGTAGTAAAAAGTACAACCAAAATCATAACTATTGCCCCTAAAACACGTGGATGGAAAAGAGTTCTCATTGCTTCCCATTCAGAATTAGCCCCAGGAGAATAAGGAGTAAACACCGGACCAAAAACGACAGTAATAGACCAAACTATAATTATCAAAGGTAACCAAAGTGCAAGGGACTTAAAAATTGGTATATCTGCTATATCGCTTCCAAAAGAAAAAGAAGCAACCAAACCAAACATCACAACAGCAACCATCAGAATGACAAACCAAGGAACCACTATATTTGTAAAATCAAAAACTGATCCCGAAAACATGGCAACTAAAGAAACTATGACTGCTACAGTAACATCAATCCAACCTTTACCACCTAATAGCTTGGTCTTTTGCAAAATAGCATAAACCAAAACAAGAATCAAAACAAAACTAAAGAGAGGTAAAAAATATTCAAGCAACCCAATATCCAAAAAAGTTGCCATTAGTGTGCACTCCTAAGAGTAAATTTCTCCCCCCTTCCCTCTTTGGATGCTTTCTTAGTAACTGTAGCTATAATTACGCCAACTATCACAACAAAGAGTATAAGACTAAGAATCTCATCTGTAACCCAATAGGGTAAAGAAGTCCACCCATATCCCCCATATGAGGAATTCAAGGACCACAAAACAGCACCAATAGCAACTATGACTGCAAAAAGCATACCAAAGCCAGAAAACATTTTACCATCTTCATCTTTCCCAGCAAACAGGGCAATTACAAGCATCGCCATAACAGCCAATACAATAAAGAACGACATTTTAGATAAATAAAGGTTCATATATTCAACTAATCTTATATCTGGTTGCAACAACAAAACTAACCCCAAAATAACACCAAGAAGGGCATTAAGATTTGTTCGTGGAACTCTTTCTCCATTTTTATCTTTTTCTGAACCCAGAATATAAGTTTTCTCTAAAACTGCAAAGATTACAATAAACACAATCAAAAAAGGTAAAACATATTCATAAAAGCCAGACATCTGCATTTCAAGAAAAAGAGACCTAAAATCTAAAGCCATTAATCATCACCTGACTTGCTACCCTTAACAGCAATTGCAATGACACCAACAACAACTGCAATTAAAACAATGCCTCCAATTAAATCTCCACCAAAGTTAGAGTTCATATATGCAAAAATATAAGATAAAACACTTATCCCACTATCTGTAACCCACGCACCCAAAAAGATAAAAATAACTCCAATTAACATAACAAAAGAAAACGCTTTATACCAGCCACTGTGTTTTTCTTCCAAGTCAAGATCTCCCTCTTTCAAAAAGATGCCAATCATCAGTAAGAAAGATAATGAGATTATAATCATTAAAACAATATTTGGCAATGCATTAGTCAACGCCATAATAACTTTGTTGGCTGCAATTGTAAGCAACCCCAAAACCAATGCAACAATGGAATTCAAATTCTTCTTATCCTTACCAAGAATTGACGTTTTTTCCAAAACAGCAAAAACTACTGCAAAAACAAGTAAGAAAGGAAGAATAACATCAAACAATCCGAAATCCTTCAAAAATTCGATGGTGCCTTGCAATTTAGAAGCCATTATTATCCCTAAGTTGAAATAAGAGTATTTAAAATTTGTGCTTTTATTCGACAGCCACGTCTGTTCCTTTTTCCTCATAACTAGGAACTTCTGCTTTTGTAACTATCATTATATCGCCAACGGACTTAACCAACTTATGAGGGATTATAACTCCCTTGGCACCGCTCATGACCTTGCTTATATATGATCTTTTAGTAGACCTAATTTTCCAGCCATACACTTTATTTGAAGCTATCAAAGCTTCCTCAACATCACCAAAATACTCTCCAGAATCATTATAAACAGGCATACCAACAACTTCAGATATCTTCTTCGTTTTCAACATAGTAAATTCCTCCAATTAAGATATCGGAGAGAAGTCTCTCCAACTTTATATAACTTTCGAGCCTACAGCACACCCGCAGGAACAACAAAATCAGGGCAAAAAACTTATATAATCTGAACAAGATATTTTTCTATAGATGAGCAAAAAAACAATAGATAAAAGAGAAATTGGAAGAATAGCTGTTTCTGCAATAATTCTTGGATTTGTGTTTTCTTTTAGGCAATGGGGATATGGGCAAATATTTGAACTATCAACAGGCTTAACAAACTGGCTAAGATTAGCTATTCTCTCTGCAATTATTTTAATAATCTATCAAGTAGTTCACAAATCGGTGGCAAAAAACTATGGTTGTAAATCTACATTTACAATTTGGGGTATCAAAAGATTTTGGTTTACTAAAAGAGCAAAAATAGAAAATCTAAGAATTTTTGGAATGAAATTAAAATCAATAAAAATCGGAATAATTCTTCCATTACTCATTTCATTATTTTCAAACGGATTATTAAAATTCTGTGCAATCGGAAGTTCTGAAATTTCGGAAATAAAACTCTCCCGAATGAAAAGACCCTTCAAGCAAGTAACCGATTTCGAAATTGCAATAATTCATTTTTCAGGTCCTCTTGCTGTAATTTTGGTAGCATTGCTCCTTAACAGTTTCCCCGGATTCTCAGATTTAGTAAAAATATCTTATTATATAGCAATATTTGCGATGTTGCCTTTGGCTGGATTAGATGGAACGAAAATCTTTTTTGGGTCTGCACCATTATATCTATTTGGAATAACTTTTATAATATTTTCAACTGCCCTACTAATCCTTGCAAATTCATTGACTGCTCTTTTATTTGGATTGGTTGCCGCAGTAGTTTTATTACTAATCTTCTTATTCAAATATAGATAGTTGTTGACATACACCATAAAATTCTTTATAAATCAAGACAAAACAACAAAAGTATGCCAACAATTAAATTCAAGCCACGATTATATCAAGAGACAATACTCTATTCTTGTTTAAAAGATAACACACTTGTAGTATTACCAACAGGGATGGGAAAAACCAAAATAGCAATATTGGCCATTATAAAAAGATTCGAAAATTACAAAAATTCTAAAGCATTATTTTTAACCCCAACAAAACCACTTGCAAACCAAATATATAATGAAATAAAAGAAAGCACAGATGAAAAATACGTAACTCTTTTTACAGGGGCTGTGCCGCCAAGCAAAAGAAAAGAATTGTGGAAGAATTCAAGCATCATAGTAAGTACACCACAGTGTATAGAAAATGATTTACTAAATAAATCAATAGACTTCAAAGAAGTGTCTACATTAATAATAGATGAAGCACATCGAGCAGTGCAAGATTATTCTTACACCTGGATAGCAAAAGAATATCATAAAAAATCAAAATTTGAAAGATTGATTGGTTTAACAGCTTCTCCTGGATCAGACAAAGAAAAAATACTTGAAGTATGTAAAAATATACATTCAAAAAAAATAGAAGCAAGGACCGAAGAAGATCCTGATGTAAAAGAATACATCCAAGAACTAATAATAGAAAAGGAGATGGTTGACCTTCCAGAAGAATTCAAAAAAATAAAAAAACTGATGGTTGCTTCACTAACCGAAAAGATAGCAGAAATAAGAAAACAGGGAATAATAAAACTATCAAGACAACCAATAAAAAAAGAACTTCTTGGCGCGCAAGCTTCTCTCCAAGGAGAAATTGCGAGAGGAAGCAAAGATTATAATACATTTAGATCGATTTCTCTTGTTGCCGAAACAATAAAAATAAATCATGCAATTGATATGCTAGAAACTCAGGGAATAAATTCTTTACATAAATATCTAAAAACTATCTTCGAAGATCCAAAGACAAAAACAAAAGCAGTAATAAATCTGACAAATGATTTAAATTTCAAATCAGCATATATTTTAACAAAAGAATTAGCTCTTAAAAAAGTAAAACACCCAAAACAAAAAAGACTTCTAGAAATAGTCAAGGAAAGTATAAAAAAAGATCCTGCAGTAAAAATAATCATATTCAACAGTTACAGAGATTCGGTAAAAGAATTGGAAGGCGAACTAAATAAAATTGAAAACATTAATGCAAAACTCTTCGTAGGTCAAGCAAAAAAAGATGGAATAAAACTAAATCAAAAAGAACAAATTTCAATTATAAAAGATTTCGAAAATAGCATATATAATTGTCTAATCTCAACCTCAATTGGGGAAGAAGGTTTGGACCTACCAAAAGTAGATTTGGTAATTTTTTATGAACCAGTACCTTCTGCAATTAGATCTATCCAAAGGAGGGGCAGAACTGCAAGACATGATAAGGGAAAAATAATTTTACTAATAACAAAAAACACTAGAGATGAAATAAATTTTTGGGTTTCACACCACAAAGAAAAAAGAATGTATTCTGCTTTGCAAGAGATTAATAAAAAATTAACTCTTGAAAAACAACCAACATTAAAAACTTTTATAGAAGAAACTGGATCTATTGTCTACGTTGATTCAAGAGAAGCGAACTCAGGGATAACAAAAAAACTTCACGATTTAGGAATAAATATCAAAATAAAGGCATTAGCAACTTCAGACTTTATGGTTTCAGAAAGGGTCGGGATTGAAAGAAAAACTGTGAAGGATTTTGTTGATTCACTAATAGATAAAAGAATATTTTCACAGATAAAAAGTTTAAGAGAAAATTTCGAAAAACCAATCGTAATTGTGGAGGGAACTGAAGATATTTATTCAATGAGAAAAATCCATCCAAATGCAATAAGAGGGATGCTATCTACAATAGCAATCTCTTTTGGAATTCCAATAATCTATACAAAAAATCAACAAGACACTGCAGAATTAATAAAAGTAATTTCACTAAGAGAACAAAAACCAAATAGTAAAGAAATTGGTTTAAGATTAGAGAGGAAACCAATCACAACAAAAGAACAACAAGAATTCATAATAGAATCTCTGCCAGGAATAGGACCAAAAACTGCAAAAACACTTCTAATCAAAATAAAATCAATAAAAAAGATAGCAAACTCAAAAAAAGAAGAACTAGAAAAAATAGAAGGAATTGGGGGAAAAAGAGCTGAAGAGATAGAAAGAATAATAAATGAGATATATGAAGATTAAATTACTTCTCGCACTTTCACAAATTTGCTGCCAAACCCTCCGACATAAGATGGAGAACTATCTGCCCCATAAATATAATCATAAGTATCCAATATCATTCCTGCTGCATTCTTTATCTTTATTTCAACATTTTCCATAGGATTTTTCACAATCAAAGAATCTGTTAGCCCATTAAGTTTCCTATGATCTGCAATCATTGTGCCATCAGAATTATGCCCTTCTATATAAAGAATATTTGGATAATCAACAGAATAAGAATCTCCATTGCTTAATTCCACAGACATTGCAGGGTTTAAAGAAAGAGTATCGATGTAATCTGAAGAATATCCTTCAGATTCAAAAACAGAAGAGATTATGCAATTATCGCCTTTACAGGAATATTCAACCAAAAGAATTTCTTCTGGTTCCCCGAGAGGGACCAAACTAGGGGACATTGAAACAGTGCCTATTTCAAAATTGCTTAGACTATTCTTAAGAAGAACTTCTTCAATTATGTATTCATTAAACAAACCATAACTATTTGATTTCCAATAGTCACTCATTATTCCAACATCCACAGACCTAGCATGTTCGTTATTCACACACCCAACATAACACCCTGCATCATCAAATCCTTCAAACATTGGACAAGAGTTATATTCACTATCACAATTTGGAGAGGCGCCGATTATCTTTCCACCATTCCAAGTATACTCGTCATGTAATCCTGCAAAAAGATGTGCAAATTCATGAGCAAAAACAAGAGGGTCATCAGCAGAATTTAAAGAAGCAATACCCCTCCATGCACTGGATCTTAAATGATCGAAAAAATTCTTAACACCATTAATATCTACTAAAACAATATAATAATCTGCAGGACATCCTAACGCGGCTTTCTTAACATCTGAAGGATTACATACAACTGCGCCTTCATATTCTCCATCATATTCACAACCCAAGTTCTCAAAAGATTCCAATCTAAAAAAATTAAATCTTTCAGAATACCCGCCGTACGGTACAACATTCAAGAAACTTTCCCTAAAACTTATTGTGTCTGAAATAAACTTTGACATATCGTTATAATTTTCAGATAAAAAAACAATGTCTACGCTATCATCATAATGCCCCCTATCAGCCATAACAACACACCCTTGAACAGGATTGGAAGCAAATCTTTCTTCACCCATGCCAGATCTAAAAAACAATAAATATGCAACAAGAGAAAGAATCAAGATTAACAAAACAATCAAAGGAAGCCATTTCTTATATTCCAAATCCATACTTACCTAACATCAAATCTAGAAATATATAAAACTTTACGTATTAAACTTAGATATGATTTCGTATTTAGAACCATCTTTAGTAAGTTTACTCTTCATCAAACAAAATTCGTCAATCGAAAAACTCTTCTTCTGAACTTTTATCTCCTTAATTATTTTAGAGAACTTATCCTTGTTTTTTAAAATCTTTACCCTTCCCAATGTTAAATGTGGATTAAATTTTTGACTAAACTTAAAAATAGATAAAAGTTCGGCATCAACCCTCTGTTGTAAATTAATAACATTCTCTTTAGACAATATGTCTGCCCAAATAACAGAAGACACCCCATTATGCAAGGATGTTCCAACACCCCCAACACTAACTTCGAATGAATCAAAAGACACCTTATTCAATGCAGAAACTATTCCAGAAAGTTTATCTTCATCAACTTCTCCCAAAAACTTTAAAGTTAAATGCAATCTTTTCTTGGCTATCCAATTAATTTTTGCCACATTCTTTGGAAAATTCTTTTGAATTTTGAAAAGTTCATCTTTAATTTCTGTTGGTAAAACTACCCCTACAAATAATCTCATTTTTCAAGTTTCTCTTTAAATTTTCTTTCTCCAAAAAATATCCAGTATAAAACAAGCAAACTAATCATCGATAGTATTAGTATCAACATATCATTCATTTTTACCCAAACATCCCCCCAGTACTTTCTCCAAACTCATTCTGTCTAACTTTATCTATTGCACATAAAAAATCATCCATATTTACTTTTGTTCTATCCTGTCTTATTGCAAAATATCCTGCTTCAGTACAAACTGATTTTATTTCTGCTCCAGAAAATCCTTCTGTAAGTGGAATTATCCCATCAATTGCAACACCATCCAAAGTCATATCTTTAGAATGTATATTAAAAATTTCTCTTCTACTTCCAACATCTGGCATTGGAATCTCTATTAGTCTATCTAATCTACCTGGTCTCAAAACTGCAGGATCCAGAACATCAATTCTATTTGTTGCACAAATTATCTTAACATTATCCAAAGGATCAAATCCATCGATCTCACTCAAAAGTTGCATAAACGTCCTTTGTACTTCCCTCTCACCACTAGTACCATAGTCTGCTCTTTCGGACGCAATTGCATCTAATTCATCTATAAAGATAATCGATGGTGCTTTTTCACGAGCCAAACTAAAAATATCTTTTACCAGTTTAGCCCCTTCACCAATAAATTTCTGCACTAACTCGCTACCAACTATTTCTATAAACGTGGAGTTTGTACTTTTTGCAACAGCTTTTGCTAAAATAGTTTTACCCGTTCCGCTTGGACCATACAATAAAATACCCTTTGGTGGTTGTATTCCCACTTTCTTAAATAACGCAGGATTTTTCAAAGGCAACTCAACTACCTCATGTAATTCTCTTATTGGATCTTTTAGTCCACCTATTTCCTTCCAAGAAATTCCTGGTTTTTCTATGATAACATAGTTTTCAACATCATACTGTTTCATTTTTCCAAGTATGTCAACAACAACCAGTGATTTTTGTTCGGCTAAAACTCTTTGGTCTGCAGCAATTTTTCCACGTAATGAAGGTGAAACACCGACAAGAAATTTATTTCCATTTTGCAACTTAACAATTGCTTTTTCATTAAAAACTTTTACAACATCACAGACTATTAGAGGGGGTTCTTTATACACCCCAAGTTCTCCTCTAAGATTAGAAACAGTTTCCCTAAGTTTCCTATTCTCTTCACCAAGAGTGTAGGAACTATCACCACCTCTTTTCTTGGTAAGTATACCCATAAAAAGATTAAACTGCGTGTATTTATAAACATTGCTCTCTAAAAACTGAACTAATGAATGAAAATACCTTGTTAAAGATTTCACTACTGTCTTCGCTAATTGGAATCTTACTAATTCTTTTCATTTCAGAAAGTATAGAACCGCCAGCTTACAAAATAAAAGACATAACAAATAAAGATATAGACAAGCTAGTAACAATATCTGGTGAACTATCAATACTAAAGGAAACAGAAGGGCTTTATCTATTAAAATTATTTGATGGAGAATCAACCATTGTTGTAATAGCATTCAAAAATGAACAGATTATTCTTAACAACAACGAAAGAGTGAAAATAAAAGGAAAAATTGTCGAATACAATGGAGAATTTGAGCTACAGGCAGAACAGATAATCAAAACAAATGATTGAACAAATAATAATCACTATAATTTTGGGGTGTGCATTTGGGATAATAACTGGTCTAATTCCTGGGGTGCACATAAATCTTGTTTCAATTCTTATCTTGAGTTTCTCTGCAATTTTGCTTGACATTGTTTCTCCAGTCATAATCTGTGTTTTCATAATCTCCATGGCAATAACACATACCTTTCTTGATTCAATTCCATCTATTTTCCTTGGAGCACCTGAAGCAGAAACAGCACTCTCCGTCTTGCCAGGACACAAAATGCTACTTGAAGGGAGAGGTTATGAAGCAGTAATGCTAACTTTAATAGGTAGTTTATTCTCGCTGATTCTTGCAGTAGCATTGTCTCCATTATTTAAAATAATAATTGAAACAGTTTATCCTTATCTACAAACTGTTATTGGGTATGTATTAATTGCTGCATCCGGCTTCTTAATACTGCGGGAAAAGAAATCAAGAATATGGGCACTAATTATCTTTCTAATGTCTGGTGTTTTGGGTATTGGAGTTCTTAATTTACCAAATCTACAAAATCCTTTGTTCCCTTTACTTTCGGGATTATTCGGAACAAGTATGTTATTCATAAGTTTATCAGAAAAAGCAACAATACCACCCCAAAAAATAACATTTCCAAAAATAAAAAAATCCGAACTATCTAAAACAATGGGTTCTTCTTTAGCAGCAGGAGGATTATGTTCTTTCCTCCCCGGACTTGGTCCTGCACAAGCTGCAATATTAGGATCTGAACTATACAAAAAAATAACAAACGAAGGTTTTCTCATCTTGGTTGGTGGTTTAAACACTATCAATATGGTTTTGAGCTTCTTAGCATTATTTTTACTAGACAAAGCAAGAAATGGAGCAGTTGTAACAATTTCAAAGATAATAGGAATTCTGACTTTAGAAAATCTGATTATATTCTTGGGAGTAACATTAATAGCAGGAGGGATAGCAACGTTCCTAACAATAAAAATAACAAAAGTATTTTCAAATTTGTTTTCTAAAGTCAATTACCAAAAACTAATACTTTCAATAATAATTTTAATAATAACAATGGTATTTTTTCTATCAAGTAATTTTATAGGCTTACTAATATTACTAGTCTCAACAGTAACAGGAATAATACCTGCAAAACTTGGAATAGGTAGAAATCATTTAATGGGTTGCTTACTTTTACCAACAATTTTATATTTTATTTAACCAAACCAACGACCCAATCCTTCTTGTCTATCCGCTTCTTTTCCAAAAACACTTTCTATCCTTCTCCTGGTTAAATCAAGAGTCTGATAAGTATAAGTGGGAACTTTATACTTCTCAGCCAAATTCAAAGAAGGTGTTAAATATTTTGTTACCGAACCTTCAGATATAGTAAACAATAATTTTCCACCACACTTGCGACACTTTCCAATCAAGGGGGGCCTTCTATATTTTTCATTACAATTTACACACCTAAACTGCTGCATGCTAAATTTCCTAAGATTTCCTTTAATGTCTCTAATGAAATGTCTTTCAATAACTAAACGCGCAACATCATTTTCGTCAACAGCCCTTATCATCTCTGCCAATTTCATTTGACCAATTACTTTCTCTGCCATTGTCGGTATCTTCTTGTATGCACTATATCTAACACCGGAATTCAGATTACTAACTTCATGAGTATATCCTATTTTAAAATCATCTTCTTCCAAATGATCCCCAATGGATTCAATCTTTACTCCCCAAGGCATCTTATACTCTTCACATGCATTATAAAATTCGAGAGGATATTCGGATGAACAATCAACATCAAATACCATATCATCAACTTCTGTTAAAATAAGATTCGTGGTTAATACAAGGGGGGCATCTTGTGTCGCACCCCTATGACTTGATAAATATTTTCTAGAAAAATTCAACAGCCCATCCATTAGCAGCATTATGCCATTTTCATCCCCATCACAATCTCTTCTTTGAGCAGAATGCCATATTGGGCTAGCATAACAACCCTGTGTTTTAGAAAAACCAATCACTCTTCCAACTACGCCTGCTGACGTATGTGGAGCAAGACTTATTATTAGATGACCAACCAAGTCTTCCTTAGATTTAAAATTATAAAATCTTTCCAAACCATAAAAATATTGAAGAAGATCATCAACAAAACCAGCAACCCTGAATAATATTGCATCCCCTCCTTCTTCTGAAGACTCTTCACAGGAAGGCAAAATAACATCTTGGGGCATTAACTGTATAATTTGATTAATATCTACAAGAGTTTCTCCATGTATATCTTCAGTATATCCTAATTTTATTAATTTGTCTACCGATGTGCCAATTTCTACAGGTTTGAAATGTGTTAGTGGCATTTCAGTCATGTCATAACGAACAGTTCCATCTTTGTTAACTGTTACTCCATGTATTGATCTAAGGATTCCTTTAGTTAGATTCTCCATAGCTCTCTCTTCGTTGGAAACCCCCCTCACTCCCTTAACCAAATCAGGAAACCCAGTTAAGCCTAACTTTTCTTTGGCAATTTTACAATAATGGTTTACGTCTATGTCCCTATAGGAATAATGATTATTTTTCTCGTGTTGTGGGCAGTCTTTGGTACCCATTGTTCTTTTGCATTTGGGACAATAATATTGTCTACTTGTTTTAGCACCACATTTCTCACAAAAAGGATATACTGTTTCGCTATTGCAAGATTCACACAAAAAAATCGGGAACTCCGATCTTATCTTTCCATTATCCATTGCAGCATTAAAACTTCTAAGTCTGCCACCTTCGGAACCAACTGGAAAGAGAACGTGTGGACTGCCTTTTAGTTTTCTCATCTTTGCTTTTTCTGGCCTGCCCATTCTTGCACCAATTGACAAACCAGATTTATCTTTTATTTCCACTTCTGAAAAAAGGTTTATGTTAGCTAAAGCATCTTTACTGGAATTTATTTTCTTTATTAATTCTTTAATGTCGATATCTTTGCTATATATTCCAAGATTTGCCATAAGTCCTATCGCCCACTCATTTTCTACAACAATGTACTCTTTTGAAACAACTCTATGAGGGATTCCAAGTTTTTCCAATATAATTTTTGGTTCGACAACATCAGACCCGTAATCAATTGGAAAAATAATTTTAAATTGATCCCCCTTTTTTATGGTAGATTTAACAAGCCACCCTAATAAAACAAGAAGTTCTTTGACATCAATATCTTTCCAATGGTATGTATATCTTGGGTGTAAAGGTACTTTTGCCATCTTAGAAAGAATGTATGCATCCCCTGCAGAAATTACTGTTTTTATTGGATCTGCAAAAAGTTTCTTAATTTGAAATATGTCTAAACCCGTAATCTCTGAAATATCCTCTGGAAATTTTCCTTTTGCTTGCAAATGTTTTAACCACCATTCCTCACAATATCCAGGGGGGACTAGTGTATGTGCCCTATTCAAAAAATCCCCATATGGAATCAAAATGTCCCCTAAAAAAAGTATTTCAGATATTTTAGAAATCACCAAATCATAATTTTCTTCAGTTAAAAAAACGACATCTCCATTTACCAGTTTAACTATGGGTCCTTCCAAATAATCACACGAACTAAGAACAGTACTCTTGCCAGGTCGTTCAACTTTCAATTGTGTTCCAATAGCAATATAATCCATTAAAATTTTCATAGTCAAAGGGTGTATTGCTGTTGCACTTAATCCTGTTGTTCTTGTTCTACCGTATCTTAATCTAAACCCTCCCTTGCATAAGGGGTGTGTTAAAACGGGTCTACCTGCAACTATATCTTTTATAAAAGTATAATCTGGAGAAACCTTTTCTTTTTTTTCTGCAACTATATCCTCTTTCTGTTTTGCCTTCAGCCTAGTTTGTAGTTTGCAAAATTTACCCATAAAATTCCAGTCTCCCAAATCAAAATCGCCACCCCATGAGTCTAATTGCTTTAAAACTTTTTTCGCTTTTTGAGCCAAACATTCCCCTATAACTAAACAAAACCCACCCCTTAGCTTATTTGTAGCAATCCTGTCCAACCCTTTATAATTTGAAACTTCTAACTTTTCGGTTGGATCTCCGTCTATTTGTACTGGAAGATTTAAAATCAGATACTCTATCTCTTCAGGATAAGGAAAGTACTGCAAATTTGTAATTCTCTCATGATAATCTGTTAGCTCAGTTATTGCTCGCTTCGCTTCGTTTTCATCAGCATCGTATACACTATATCCCATCTTTTTCCGAATATAATCTGCAATTAAAACAGAAACAGATGCTGCAGTTCCCCCTGCGCTTCTTACAGGACCTGAATATAACAATGCAATATATTCCTTTCCGTCCCTTCTTTTTCTAATATCTATTCCTGTAAATCCTTCAAGAGGACTTGCAACGACACCGACAGTAACATATGCAAACCCAACCCTAATTCCAATTTCAATTGCCTCTTTTTTATTTTCAAATTTACAGAATTTCTCTTGTGTTACTTCATGGGCGATTGATAATGCAACCCTCCAATCCAATTTTCCATATTTTTTTTCTAATTCCCCTATCCTATCCGGTATTCCCTTTCCAACTATTTGAGGAGCAGCCACACCGGTCAACCTCTCTACTCTCTCTGCCATATTCTTGGCAAGAGGAATCTCAACAATATCCAAGGGATCATATGCCTTTGCTTTGGCAAGTTTTGCAAGAGAATATGCTTTATCTACATTCTCATTTAATCCTTCATTATATTTCTCTAAACTAAAAACCATTTTAATCATCTATAAATTTCATAACACTAACTTCCCTTGATTCCAAATTCACTATTGGAACTCTTGCAGGTTCGGGATTATGCCCTAACTTTTCTTGATAGTCTGTAAGGGGTTGCCAACAACTACCAGAGATTAAAGTTGTCACGCCATGTTGTTCGACTTTACACCTATGGATATGCCCAACTGCAAAAAAATCAGGAACCTCTTCTATTAACATTGCATCTTCTTCCTTATCGATAACTGTCAACGTTGATTCATGGCTTGGTGCCAAGTGTCTCTTTTTTAGTAATAATTTCAAAAGATAATCTATTCCATCATACCCCCCAGCCTCTCTAACGGAATCCAAAACATCTATAAAATAACTAAAACTACGTCCATGATACAACAAAACATTAAACCCCCCAAAGTTTTTTGTGGCTCCAACATTAACCAAGGAAGGATTTGTAACAAGGGTAACATTGCCCAAATTCCACACAGATTCCGCAATTGATTTATCCAAATAAGGCTGTGGTTCTGCTAATCTTAATGCATCGTGGTCTCCTGGGCAAGCAATAATCTGTATGTCTTTTCTTATCATTGAAAATAATTCTGCTAATCGGTTATACTGTGCTGTTATGTCATTTATTTTCAAATTTGATTCTTGCCCAGGATACACCCCAACACCATCTACAAGATCGCCAACAACAAATAGATATTTCACTTTAGATCCTTTTTCCCTCTGTTCTTTATTTCCATAATTGCCATTCATCCAATTTATGAATTTCAAAAAATTGTCTTCCAAAAAAACATCAGACCCGACATGAACATCAGATATAAATGCGGCATATTCTTCAACCCCCCCCTTCTTAATATTATTACTCTTTGGGAATTCTGGGAAAAATATTTTATCTGCAAAAATAATTTTATCTCCAACAACACCAGTTATACCAATTACTTCATCACAAACAACGTCAATTCCATCATTATACAAATCATCTTTTGTTTTCATAATTAAAACCTTCACCATTCCAGTTACATCTTCTAATTCCAAAACAACATGACCATTTTTTGTAGTTTCTTTAGAATACACAATACCCATTGTAGATATTTTCTCGCCTTTCCTTTTGTTTCCTAACCTGTTTATAGAGAGCACCCCTGATAATCCATTTCTCGTTTGTAATACTTTTCTCAGATAATTGTAACGAATTTTATAATAAGCAACAAAAGAGGAAACATCTACTTTTGCCCCCTTGTCGCAATAATTTTTCAAAACAATAGGCATTGATGCTCCATTTTCAGAAGTTTCTTCTGTAACTACATTTTCTTCTCTTTCTTGGATATTGTCTTCCCCAACCACGTTTGGTAAGTTATGATCTGAAACTTCTAAAAAAGTAAGATAAACTTCACTATCTTCCCCTTTTTCATAATCAACCCTTGCCTTTTCGAAATCGTTCCAATTTGCATTAAATTTAAATCCCTTCTTCTCTAAAATCTTTTTTATATCCTTGGTCAACACAACAGGTTTATCTCCTGATTCAAATTGTCCTCCAAGTCTTTCAAAAAGACTTTCGTCTATAACTTTTAATATATCTGGATTAAGCAAATATCCCCTTTTCAAGAAAAAAGATATTTTATTGGTTAAATTCCCAACCACGTTTTTAGCTCCTTTGATAGTATATTGACATTTGTTACAGGAACTGCCAACTTTATTTCTCTTGTACGACCATATCTGCCCTTACTAATTACTCTCGCATTAATTATCCCCAACAAATCAAGTTCTGAAATAAGATCTGAAAGTCTTCTTTGTGTCAACATTTTTAATCCACAAGAAGAACAAAGAGACCTATATTTTTCATAAACCTCCCCTGTCAAAACTTTCTCTGTGCTCTTAACATGCAATTCAAATATAGAAAGTAATGCCACTTGAGATTGTTTTGGCAACGTTTTAATTGCATCATAAATCAAATCCCTTTCTATTTTTTCCTCTGCAGAATCAATAAATTTTATACTTAATTTTTCATTATTTTCTCTTTCTGTAAGCTCTCCGGCAACCCTTAGCAAATCCAGTGCCCTTCTTGCATCACCGTGTTCTCTTGCTGCATAAGCAGCACATTTACTAATAACTCCTTCACAAACAACATTTTCGTTGAATGCTTCATTTGCCCTTTGGGAAAGTATATCTTGTAGTTGTAATGCATTATATGAGGGAAAATTTATGTCTTCTTCAGTTAGAGAAGATTTTACTCTTGGGTCCAAATAATTTGCAAACTGCAGATCATTAGAAATTCCCACTATTGTTATCTTTGTCTGTTTTAATTCTGAATTCAATCTTGTTAAAGTATACAAAATTTCATCTCCAATTTTCTTAACCAGCTGATCTATCTCATCCAAAACAATTATCAAATTCCTCCTTTTGGAATCTATCGATTTAACAAAAACACGATAAATTTCATCAGTAGGTAGCCCTGTAAATGGAACATCTTCACCAAATTCTCTTGCTAATGCTGCAACAAGCCTATACTCTGTGTCTGCAACCCTCTTTAATTTACAATTTAAATAAAACACACTGAGTTCAACTTTCTTTAATTTCGCAACATTCTTTAATTTCTTAACAACGTGCAATACAGATAGAGTCTTTCCAGTACCAGTTTTACCATATAAAAATATATTTGAAGGCTTTTCATTTCTCAGCGAGGGTGCAAGAATTGATGCTATCTCTTTTATCTGCTTTTCCCTATGTGGTATTGTATCTGGAGTATAGCTAACTTGCAAAACTTGTTTATCTTTAAATATTGATTCTTTGGTTAAAAAATCCTCGAAGAAACCATCTATTTCGTCAGTTGCAATACTCTTATCGTCTTCCCCTGAATCTTCTTCTATTTTGTGTATTCCTTCTTCAGATGTATTTTTAACATAATCTTTCAATGATTTGTCTTCGATCAATTTAATTTTATTCTTTTTCTTCTCACTCTTTTTAATTACCATAAACCAAAACTATCTCAACCATATATAAGAATTATCAGACAGAGACCTATATTTCCAATGGAAAACATTTATTTGAAACTTTAACCTCTTTTTCAAGTGGAACTTTGTAGTAATTATAAATTTCAATATATAATATAATAATATAACATATAATATAATAATAAAACATATAAACAAAATATTAAAAACAAGAAAACAGCAACGACAAATAAAAACAATAAATAATGCAAAAAACCATTACAAAAACAGCGAATAATATCAAAATAAACACACCTAAAGAAAAATCTCCACAAGAAAAAAGTTATTTAATACAACTCCACATGAAAAGAAGGTAGGGGACCCAACATATAATTTTAAATAGTGTAAACCTCTATACAAGGATATGGAGATATTCACATTACTAATAATATTAATAATTGTAATAACTGTAATGGAACTTTCCAAACATTTCTTAATGAAAGGAATCGCAAAATCAATAATAGTTATAGTACTATTATTAGCAGTATTTTTATTTATTATAGGATCTCTAACTGCAGATAACACACTAAGAACCGACAATCCAGTAATAAGAACAGGTGCAGTAATATCTGAAAGCATAGCGGAAAATCCTTTTGTGGACGAAACAGTAGAAAAAATAGGTGATTTTTTTAAGAACTTAATAAAGTAATTAATTAAATTTAAGAAAGTTTATAAATCCCATAAACCTACCCTTTGGATACAATGGCAAACGAAGATAGAAAATATTCAAAACAAATTCTGGGAAAAACAGTAGTAAGTAAAGCTGGTAAAAAATTTGGAGAAGTTGGAAATATACTCTTTGAAGTTAGAACTGGAGAAATATTACATTTAACTTTAAGAAATCCAACAACGCTTGCAGATAATGTTGATCTCGAGAAAGATGAGCAAGGAAACCTTTTAATCCCTCACAGTGCAGTAATAGCTATTGGTGATTATATTGTTGTCTCTGAAGAAGATATCCTTTGAGATTTAGCAAACCTTAAAAGAGATATCTGCAATTAGTTCTACATGGATTTTCAAAAAAGATTGACTGAAGAAATAATAAAAGAAACTAAAAAGAAAGGAATAAAACTAGAAATACCCCCAAACAATGCTTTTGGAGATTATGCCTTCCCCTTTTTCAAATTAGGAAAAAATTCTGATGACCTAGTAGAAAAGTTACAAAAAAAACTAATTAATTTAAAATTTATATCAAAAATAGAATTAAAAGGCAAATATCTAAATTTCTTTTTGGATCCAAAAAAATTAACGAAGGAAACTTTAACGAAAATCTCAAAAGAGAAAAATAAATATGGGAGCCAAAACATCGGAAAGGGGAAGAACATTGTAATGGATTACTCCCATCCAAATATAGCGAAACCATTTGGAATTGGGCATTTACGTTCAACAGTAATAGGAAATTCAATATATAACGTTTTGAAATTTGTAGGGTATAATCCAATATCAGTAAATCATTTGGGGGATTGGGGAACCCAATTTGGAAAATTAATTGTAGCATATAAAAAATGGGGAATTCAAGCAGAACTTAAGAAAGATCCAATAAACCACCTACTGGATCTCTATGTAAGATTTCATAAAGAAGAAGAATTTAATGAAAAATTATTGGATGAAGGAAGAGAAGAATTCAAGAAACTAGAAGAAGGAGACAAAAAAACGATAGAATTATGGAAATTCTTTAAAGAGTTAAGTCTAAATGAATTCAAAAGAATATATGACCTATTAAACGTAAAATTTGATTACTATACGGGAGAATCTTTTTATGTGCGAAACACAGAAAACACTATTAAAACAATAAAAAATAAATTACAAACAGAAATAAGTGAAAAAGCACTGATAGTTAATTTAGAGAAATACAACATGCCCCCAATAATTTTAAGAAAATCAAACAAATCAACAACTTATCACACAAGAGATTTAAGTACTATCATATACAGGTCAAAAAAGTTTAATCCAAAAGAAATATTATACATAGTTGGTTCTGAACATAAATTATATTTCGAACAGTTATTTAAAACATCTGAATTGGCGAGATTAACAAAATCAAAACTAAAACACATAGATTTTGGATTAATTAGATTTCCAGAAGGAAAAATGTCAACAAGGAAAGGAAATGTAATCTTTTTGGAAGACGTTTTGAATAAATCTATAACTCTTGCAAAAAATATTATAGAAAAGAAAAATCCAAATCTAAAAGATAAAGAAGATATAGCAAAAAAAGTTGGAATTGGAGCAATAATATTTGGAGACCTTTGCAATAATAGAACAAAGAATATAAATTTTGATTGGGATCGCATGTTGTCCTTTGAAGGCGAAACAGCACCATACATACAATATACTTGCGTAAGGGCAAATAGTATTTTAAAAAAAGCAAAAAAAAGCAAAAAAAATACAAAAATAGGGCTACTAAACAAAAAGGAAGAAGCAGAAATAATAAAAAAGTTACATAATTTTCCAAAAATAGTGCAAAAAGTTGCAGAAACATACAAACCACACCACTTAGCGAATTATCTGATCGAATTATCAAAGAAATTCAATGAATATTACAATAAACACAAAATTTTAACCGGAAATGAGAAAGAAATAGAAACAAAATTGCTCCTTGTTAGATCAGTTAAACAAGTTATTGAAAACGGACTATTTCTCCTGGGAATACAATCTCCAGAGAATATGTAGAAAAATTTATAAAAGGCACGCAGGTTTAAATCTTGGTGGTTACAAATGCCTATTGTTGGATTCAATCTTGAAAAAATAAATGCAGAAAAAACTAATCAAGTAAATGCAAACTTGAAAATAAAGAATAATTTATCAATAAAAAATGTAGAACAAGATAAATTGTCACTTGGAAAGTCAGAAGAGGTTCTAAAATTTGATTTTGAGTATTTAGTGGATTATGAACCTCAAATTGGAAAGATTGTTTTAAATGGTCACGTGCTCTATATGGAAGATCCAAAGAAAATCAAAGAAATACAAGAATCGTGGAAAAAAGAAAAAAATCTCCCAAAAGAGATAGCACCACTAATATTCAATACGATTTTAGGTAAGTGTAATATAAAAGGACTAAATTTATCTCAAGAAGTAAATTTACCACCGCAGATAAGACTTCCATATATGAAACCAGAAGAATCAAAAAATTAAAAGAAATCAGTAACCTCTACAGCTTCACTATTCTTTTCAGAAGCTTCTTCCCATGTACAACCTTCTTCTTCCATTATTTTCTTAATCTTAAGTTCGGTGTACATTATAATTTACTAATCTAAAAAATCATTTATATACATTCGCAGACTTAATCACCTTTTTTTACAACTATATTTTAAAAAAGGGCACCACTAAAAAATTAACTAAAAAATTAAACTTTTAAGTTATTACACAACTGTTAAGAAAACGAAAAGAGTGCAAAAACTATGGAACATATGAGGCCTTGTGGGATATGCAAACAACAGATCTCAAAGAAGATCTGCAAGTTTTGTGGAGAGAGCGTTTGCGAAAATTGCTACGATTCGGAGAAAGAAATATGTCTAATATGCAAGAAGGGCAAGAGATAAACGAATTGCTTGAAAATCCACTATGGAAAAAGATTCTAATAGCAATTACGGGCACATTACTACTAGCATTAATAATCTCTTATTTTTTAGTGAGTTTTCCAATTTACTCAATTTTAGAGAGCAAATATGAATCTGTAGAAATAATCGAAAATGTAATAACTCTTGACAAATTTTTAATCATATTTGAAGATGACACCTACACACAACTAAAAGAACTATATTCAGAAAATTTAGAAGCGGAAACAAGCGTATGTCTAAAAGGGACAAAAAGCCAAGATTATTTCATATCTGAAATCTACGAACCAGACATAATTGAACAATCATATAGTCATGTTTCGTTTAGGCCTTGCTCAGAAGGCACAATAATAGTTTTACACACACACCCTTACAAAAGATGTATTGCTTCGAGACAAGATCTAAAGATGCTAAAAGGTCTAAAGGAGAGAAATGAAGATGCGTTAATTATGATAATGTGCGAGCCAACAAGATTTACAATATATGGACATAAATAACATATCCTTTTAACCGAATAATTTAAATAATCCCCAATTAAGAAAGAAATATGCCCCAAATAAGCGATAAAAAACTGCAAAAGATTAAAGAACATATACTATCAATTCTATATGAAAACCACCTAGTTCCATATTATACCTCACAAATTGCAGAAGAGGCAATAAGGGATGAAGAGTTCACATTAAGACTTCTAAATGAATTAAAGCAAGAAGGCTTTGCCAAGGAAATAAACAAAAACACCGAAGGTAAAACCTATTTGGCCAGAAAGAAATGGGTTCTAAATGACAAGATATACAACCAATATAAAGATCTTTCAGAGTCATAGAATATATCCCAACTATTCACTCACCATTCATTCACTAAACACATACTAAACATTCATTCACACACAATAATTGTTATATATCTACCAACAGTTCCTAAAGTGCCAAAATGGTAAATCAAAGGATAAAATCTGCTTTCTCAGAAGTAAAAAGGGACATAGAACACATAAATAGCCGAATATCCGAAATAGAAACCAAATTTAAAGAGATATTGGGAAAATTAGATGAATTATTAGAGCAAAAAAAGGCTGAAACCCCCAAATTTAGGGGTTCTGGGCTTCCAAACACAATAATCTCTCACAAAAACCCAAAAAGTTCCACCGGAAATGAAGGGGTTCATTCATTCATTCATTCAACAGACATTCATTCATTCAACAGCCATTCAATAGATATTAAACAGATAAAGGGCAATATGGAAGACAGATTTAGGGATATAACCAACCAAGAATTCATGGTATTTCTGACGATATACCAATTAGAAGAAGATCTTGGAAGGGGAGTAACATATGAAGAATTGTCGTCGAAACTTAAGCTTTCTACTGGATGCATAAGAAGCTATACAAGCTCAATTATACGAAAGGAACTCCCTCTAGAAAAGCAAAAGGTCAATAATAGGATGGTTATTCTCACAATACCCCAAAACTTCAGGGAGTTAAATTTAAAAGAAAGACTCACAAACTTATATTACCATAAAGATCCTTCTCAAACAAAACTTTTTTCATGATTTAAACTCACTTTTCATGTAAAAAACACTAAAAAAGAAACAAAATACACTCACTAATTACTATTTCTCTTATTTTTTACCTTATATTCTCTCAAAACCTTGTTTTTTACTCTCTCATCTATGTAAAATCTCTTTTGACCATGAATTTCGTTTCTCTCACTTATCAGGTCATCTGTCTTTTTTCTTATATTACTAACTTGTCCTCTCACAGTTGATTCATCTTTGCCCAATACCCTGGCCAAATCTGTATAGCTGAGTTTCAAATCGGTGTTTAATAATGCCCAAACCAATGACCTTTCCATGGGTGTCAAACGTCTCAATTCAGCTAAAATCTCTGTTTGGACATGGACAGACGTCCGTTTAGAACGGCTGTTTGTTTGAGTTTGTTCAGACACAGAGCGTGTTTGGACAGCTGTCTGTCCAGAAATAAACTCCTCGATAAAACCCTCAATATAACTTAATCTAGAATCAATGCCGTCAAGAGTTTGTTTTTGGATTTCTTTATGTTTATTAAGATCTCCAAGTAATTCATATGCAGAAGTAATATCTTCTTTAACTTTAGAAAAAGAACCAGTAAGGCTAGTGTGCAAATCGGAGAACTTCTTGTTAATATCATTCCTCTTTTTTCCAAAAAATAAAAAACCCATAACAACACAATTTTATTAAGTATTATTAAACCTTTTGTTTTTTCTAAGAAAAATAAAACAACAAAATTTAAATACTTGAAATCTAAAATTAGAAACCCAAGGAAAGGTGATATTTTGGTCAAGAAAAAAAGAAAAGCACCAAGAAAAAAGGTGCCAATGAAGAAAACAGGATTTTTTGGATGGTTTTTCTCACAGAATGATTCCATACACATAATGCTAAAAGTGATAGGATTGATAATACTAATTTATGGGGCCTGGTTTAACAATATAAATTGGATTATATTGGGATTTATACCCATGTTGGTGGGATACTGGTGGAGGTATGTAAATAGAAAATGAAAAAAAAGAAAGGAAGAATATTCAATTGGAAATGGATAAAAGAGAATTTTTGGAACGTAGTGGCTATATTTATAATATGGCAGTTAATAGTCTACATTTTACTAAGTATAATTGTTTGGGCATTCGGTATTGAATTACCGGTGGCCTAAAACTTTTAAGCTTTAACAAAACTTTTTTAAATATCTTCTTTTTTATTTTTTTGACCCAAAATTTAACTATTTTATCAAGAGATTATCCCATTCAGAAACATAATAAAAAAGAAAAAGAGATTATTTTTTCTTAGATGCATTACATGTTAATGAGATTAACACAAAAAACAAATAAAGCAGTCCACCATCGAATTCTCCAGAAAGTCCAGTATCCAAGATCAAACAACAAGAAAAAGACACCAAGTATCAATAAAGATCAACCAAAACCACCTCTTGCATTATCAAACACGCTCTAATTTAATAGTAACATTGGAAATCTTTATATTTGAGCATTGCTCCAAGAAGACCAGAAAACAAGAAATTTCTCCATAATTCGCCTAATATACATTAGGCGAACCTTTATATACCATTTATACCAAAAATACACTAAAAAGAGGGCATATTGTGGAAAATTACCTAAAAAAACTAGAAGTTGAGTTGAAATTAAGAGGATTTTCCAAAAGGACAGTTGACACGTATCTTGCAAATGTAAGATTATTTCTAGAAAAAACAAAAAGAGACCCGATAGAAAATAAAGAGGACGACCTCAAACTATATTTTGCAGAACTCATTTCAGACAGAAAACTAAGTCCAAGATCAATAGCCATAAAAAAATCATCAATTAAGTTCTTTTATGATAATGTAATTGGAAAAAACATAGTAACCTTCAAAACACCAAAAATCCCAAAATCGATTCCGGTCTTTCTAACAAAAGAAGAAATAAGAAAACTATTCAAGGCAGCATCTTCAAAAAAATCACTGCTAATTATGAGATTATTATATGCAACAGGTCTCAGAGTAAGTGAATGTGTAAATCTAAAAATATCAGATCTTGAGATAAAAAACAACATAGCATGGGTTAGAGAAGGAAAAGGGGGAAAAGATAGACCAATATTCTTTCCAGAGAAGCTAAGCGAAGAGTTAAGAAAACATATACAAACATTAGATGAAAAAGAAAAATATCTATTTCCAGGAAAGGATGAAGGGCATCTGTCTACAAGAAACATACAAAAAATCATAAGCAATATTTCAAAAAAAGCAGGAATCCCTAAGAAAGTGACTGCACACAAGCTAAGACACAGCTTTGCAACACATAACTTAGATAAAGGCGTAGATATAAGGATTATACAAGAACTACTAGGGCACTCTGATTTGTCGACGACACAGATCTATACACATGTTTCAAAAGAACAATTGAAGAAAGTAAAAAATGTATTGGATGACATATAATCAAAACTTTTAATCAAAACCTAAAAGATAAGAAACCTAAATTATCTAATCAATAACTAAAACTTGTAAAATAATAATAAACTAAATAATTTAATCAATAATTAAAAGTTTAAACTAAGAGTTGTAATCACCGACGGATATAACAAAAGGTATATATATGACTTCTTTCAAAGAGTAAGTATCCTACATAGGGGAGGTGAACTATTTGGGAAAAGTAATAGCAAAAGGTGTTGTCACAAGAAAATCAGGTTATCTTTACTACGTCGATGGGCAAGGAAATGTTTGTGAAGCAAGAATGGCCAGGGGCGGAAAAAAGAAGAAAGTAGTAAAAAAGAAGACAGCAGTAAAGAAAAAGACCACACGAAAAAAAGTAGTGAAAAAAAGAAGAAGATAAATTCTTAATTTTATTTTTTTATTTTTTATCCCATATAACTTAATTCTTTGTTATCCTTGGTTTTAATAACTTTCTGAGTATTTTTCATTAAACCTTTAATTTTGCCTTCGAAATTCTCTGCTTTCTTAAGTAATGGTTTAAAATCAACTTTTAATCCAAGATAAAGATCTAAAACTTTTATAATTTCTGCAGCCGCCCTACTATCGGGCAATCCAGACTGGGCTTCAACAAATATGCAAGAAATCGGAGAGGATTTTAATTTTAGCAGCATGCTGGCCGTAACACCAATGACCATACCCTCATTTAAAGGAGGTATCCCTGCTTTCTCCCAAGCTAAATTCTTTTTAGAACTGTAATAATAAGTTTTGGGACCGCCAGCTTCCAAATTACCCCTCTCTTTTGGACTAAATTTTTTATTCATATTTAAAGCACCGCCCTTACCAAGAGCACCAACACCTTCTAAACTTATAAATTCTTTAGCTTTCAATTTTTTAGCAAGGTCATCCATAATTTTAGCTAACTTCCACTCAACACCAGAAACGTTTGTAAGTGCATGGATTATAACCAAATTTTTCTTTTTATGATAAAATATTCCAATTGGTTCAACAACTTTCTTTTCATGAACTGCAACGATGGGATTCATACCATCAAACCAAATAGAGCCAATTTTCTCAGCATCCAAGTGATCTAGCAAATATTCTGTAGATATAGTACCAACCAAACCAAAGCCGGGAAAGCCCTCGATAATAGTAACATTTTGAGGGGTTTTTTTCAGATTTATCTCCATAATTAATTAATTTATAATTAATTCTTTATATATCTTTCTTTTAGTAAACTATTTAAACTTAAAATCCAAAAACTGTTTTAATGGTTGATATCAAATTAATAAGTTACATAAAAGAGGGTATAAAAAAAGGATATTCTGAAGATGAACTACTGGATTTACTAGAAAAAAACGGTTGGAAAAAACAAGAAGTACTGCCTGCCCTTAAGATTGTAAGCAAAGAAAACAAAAAGATAATAAAAAAACCAAAGAAAAAACCAGAAGAAACAATTCTTAAACAATTTATAAGAAAATCAATTGAGGAAGGAATATCTGAAACAGAAATACGAAACGTACTTCTAAGTAAGGGGTGGAAACCACAAAAGATTGAAGAATCGTTCAGGGGAATAGAAAGACCAAAACCAAAAAAGTTAGAAAAACCAATAATAGAAAAGAAAAAAGAAGAAATTAGTAAAGAAGAAAAACCAGAACGAAAAAAAATAACACCAATGAAGATAATTACATATCTGATATCATTTATTTTTATAACTCTTATCCTCTCTGGAACCTTTGTTGTATTCTTTTATATACAAGGGATGAATAATTATTCAATAACAGATTCCTCTGGAAATGTATTAAAAAAGACATGTTTAAACGAAGATTGTTCAGATCTCAAAGAATATGCACTAGAAAACGTAAGAGATAACGTGCTGCTAACAATATTAACAAGTGCAATTATAGCATTGATATTTATCATACTACACTTTTTGTTACCAATTAAGACGCAATTGCTCTGGATATACAACATACTGTATTTCTTGTTTTTGGGATTAATACTATTCTTCTGGATTAGATTCCAAAGTGCCTAAACAAAACCTTTTTATACAGAATTTCTTCGCAACTAATTACGGGTTCGTAGCTCAGCTTGGTTAGAGCGTCTGGCTCTTAACCAGAAGGTCGGGGGTTCAAATCCCCTCGGGCCCATTTCCAAACTTTTCATCAAATTTTTCTTTGGTCTTATTTTCTTTATGGTAAACTGAATGAGAAGCCAATTTATTAAACAAAGAAATAGCAACACTTACAATATCACCAGAAGATTCATTATTACTCTTCTCAATAATTATCTTTTTTGCATCATCAAAACAAGATTGCATTAATTCCACATTTTCTTTCTTAGAAATTTCTTCAATCTCTCTTTCTTCATCTTCAGTTAAGAAAATCTCTTCCCAAATTGGATAAGAACTAGTTCCTACAGTTCTTGGAAAACTTTTGCTAAAAGCCATAACTAAAGAATGTCTTTGATCTTTTCAATATGATCTGCAACCCTTTCACCGTTCTCAGTTAAGTTAATTGTCTTAATTCTTCCCTTCTTTTCAAAGGTAACTAACTTGTTTTTTTCCATCTCTTGCAAGATTTTAACTGCATGAGAATAAGTACAATCCACTTCCTTAGCCAAAAGAGAACCATATCTTGCTCTTGGATTATTTCTCAAAGCTACCAAAATCATCGACGGCTTACGTCTAAAAAATACTTCAAATATATCTGTATCACTCATCATTAACACCCAAACCTATCAACTTCTAACTATATTTAAAGGTTTATATTTTACAGGATATAGCTGAACTTTTAATAGTTTATAAGTCCTTTTAAAGAAGACTCAGCAAAACATTTAAATAAATACTGAAGTCCTGATAACTCTATGTTAAGTATAAAATATCTTAGAGAAAATAAAACTATCGTTAATAATTCTCTAGAAAAAAGAGGCCTTTTAGACAAAAAAGAAGTGCTAAATATAATTATAGAACAAGATAAAAAATGGAGATTCCTAAAACAAAAATCAGATAAGTTGAGAAACAAAAGAAATGAGTTAACAGATAAAATAAGATTAGAGAAAAAAGAGGGAAGAGACATAAAAGGAATATTAAACTTAGCCAAGGAGATACCAAGAAGCTTAGAAAAAATAGAAAATGAAATGAACTCTCTTAAAGAAGAAATAAATTCAAATTTACTAAAAATACCAAATACATTACATGAATCAGTTCCAAAAGGAGAAACTGAAAAAGATAATGTTCCTTTCAAATTTTTTGGAGAGAAAACACAACACCAATTTGAGATAAAATCACATGGAGAATTCTTAGAAGATGCAAAACTTGCAAACTTTAATGCAGGGAGAACAAATGCTGGTCAGGGTTTTAATTATTTGACAAATGATTTAGCATTGTTAGATCTTGCGTTACAAAGATTTGGCATAGAAACTCTAGTTAGTAAGGGATTTAGAATAATCTGCCCACCTTTAATGCTTAACAAAAAAACAATGGGGGGAACAGTAGACCTTGAAGACTTCAAAGAAGTTATTTACAAAATAGGTGATGAAGATTTATACTTAATTGCGACAGGAGAACACCCCTTAGTTTCATTATTTAAGAACAAGACTTTTAGAAAAGAAGAACTACCAATAAAGTTGGCAACAATTACACCTTGTTTTAGAAAGGAAATTGGAAGTCACGGAGTAGATACAAAAGGACTATTTAGGATGCACCAATTCTACAAGGTAGAGCAGGTAATAATTTCAGACCAAGAAAGTTCATGGAAATACATGGAAGAAATGCAAAAGATTACAGAAGATTTTTATAAAAAATTAAAAATACCTTTCAGAGTTATAGAGATGTGCTCAGGGGATCTTGGATATAAACAAGCAAAGCAATATGATATTGAAGCATGGTTCCCAAGACAGAATAAATATGGTGAGGTAACATCGGCAAGCAATACAACAACATATCAATCAGTTCCTTTAAACATAAGATACATTGATGGGGAAGAGAAAAAATATGTTCACATGTTAAACAATACAATGGTTGCAACTTCAAGAACGATGGTTGCAATCATAGAGAACTTTCAAAACAAAGATAATACAATAACAGTTCCAAGAGCTTTAAGGAAATATATGTTCAGAATAAAAAAAATGGGGAGAAAAAGAAATGAGCCAAGAAAACAAAGAAGTTAATGTGTATAATAAAGCAGAAGAACTTGAAGATAATGATGAAATAGAAACAGAAGAAGAAGGTTTCATGCAAGGATATAATGATGATATTGATGAAAGCAAATGCGCAAACTGTCACAAAGTTTTAGAAGGAACAGAATTCATAGAGGAAGAAATAAAGGGAAAAAAATACAGATTCTGTTCAAGAAAGTGTGCAGATGCTTTCGAAATAAGACAATAATATTCTTTTTCTTTTATACAAAACACTTAAAAAAGTTAGTTTAGCCCTAAATCTTCATGGTAGAGCTAATTGTTACAGAGAAACCAGCACAAGCAGAGAAAATAGCAACCGCCTTAGCAGACACAAAACCAATAAAAAAAACAGTAGGCAAAGTAAAGTATTATGAGTTAAAACATAAAGGAAAATCAATTCTTGTTGGTTGTGCAGTTGGACATTTATTTGGATTAGCAAAGTCCAAAAAAGGAACTAATAAACTTCCAAATTTTGACATAGAGTGGAAACCAAAATATGAGATTGATAAACATGCAGAATACACCAGGAATTATGCAAATATTCTAAAACAATTATCAAAAAGAGCAGATAAATTCACAGTAGCAACAGATTACGATGTAGAAGGATCTGTTATAGGGTTCAATGTAATCAAATTCATTTGCGGACAAAAAGATGCAAAAAGAATGAAGTTCTCTACATTAACAAAAGACGAACTAATAGACTCATATGAAAAAGCGAACAAGCATTTGGACTTTCCAAGGATTGAAGCTGGAAAAACAAGACACAAACTTGACTGGTACTACGGAATTAACCTAAGTAATGCATTAACGCAAGCAATAAAAAAAGGAGCAAAAAGATTTAGGTTAATGTCAACGGGAAGAGTTCAAGGTCCAACATTAAAATTAATTGTTAAAAGAGAAGAAAGCATAAAAAAATTTAAGCCTAAAAAATACTGGGAAATCTTTTTAGAAGGCGAACTAAACAAAAAGAAAATATTAGCAAAACACAAGAAAGATAAGTTTCAGAAAAAAGAAGAAGTTACTAAGATACTAAAAAATACAAAAGGCAAAAAAGCAATTGTTTCAAAAATTACTAAAAGAATAACAACTGTAAATCCACCAACACCGTTTGATCTAACAACATTACAAATAGAAGCATTTAGAGCCTTGAGAATAACTCCTAAGGAAACTTCAAAACTAGCACAAGATCTTTACACTGCAGGTTTAATTTCATATCCAAGAACTAGTTCTCAAAAATTACCAATAGCAATAAATTATAAAAAGATTCTAAAACAATTATCAAAAAATAAAGATTTCTCAAAATCTTGCGAATTGTTGTTATCAAAATCAAAATTAAAACCAAATGAAGGTAAAAAAGATGATCCAGCACATCCCGCAGTTTATCCCACAGGGGAAAGGGGAAAAGTTAGTGGAAGGTCAAAATTATTATATGAACTAATTGTAAGAAGATTTTTTGCAGTATTCGGAGACCCAGCAAGAAAAGAAAGTACAAACGTTAAAATTGATGTTAACAAAGAAGAATTTTCATTCTCAGGATCAATCATAGTAGA
Organism: Candidatus Woesearchaeota archaeon; assembly: GCA_964474895.1. Lineage (GTDB taxonomy): Archaea > Nanobdellota > Nanobdellia > SCGC-AAA011-G17 > PNOQ01 > CAYFNK01. The sequence goes on along the minus strand of CAYYUK010000001.1, from coordinate 103,388 downwards.
AAAAGGTTGGTATGAACTATATGGGCGATTTGTAGACACAAAAGAAATAATAATTAAAAATATTAATGAAGGTGACGAAGTAAAAAAACCAAAAATAAATGATGAAGAAAAAGAAACACAACCACCAAAAAGATATACTCAGGCGTCAATAATCAAAGAAATGGAAAGTTTAAGACTTGGAACAAAATCAACAAGAGCAATAATTGTAGATGCACTATCCCAAAGAAGATATATTGATGGAATAAGGTTAGAAGCAACGCCAATAGGGATGGCACTAATAAAAAATTTGGAAAAATACGCTCCAGAAATTTTGGATGAAAAATTAACCAGAGAATTCGAAGAAGACATGGAAAAGATTATGGACAATAAACACTCAGAAGAAAAAATACTTGCAAAAGCAAGAAAAGTTCTAACAACGATTATTAATAAATTTAAAAAAAATGAATTGGAAATTGGAAAAGCATTAGCAAAAGCAACCAAAGATGAAAATCTTATTGGGAAATGTCCAAATTGTGAAAAGGGAAAGTTAATGATTAGATTTGGTAAGTTTGGAAGATTTATTGCTTGCAACGGTTATCCCAAATGTAAAACAATATATTCATTACCAAGTGCATTAGTTAAAGCCCATGATGAACTTTGCAAAGAATGTGGAAAACCACAGTTGAAAATAATTAAAAAAGGAAAAAAACCACAAATTTTGTGTATAGATCCATCATGCAAAACCAAAATAGGACATCTATCAAAAGAAAAATTAAAAGAAATGAAAGCAATAGACTCTGGAAAATTAAAAAAGAAGTGCCCAAACTGCAAGGAAGGACATTTAAAAGTTAGAAAATCAATTTATGGTTTATTCATTAGTTGTGATGGTTATCCCAGATGCAGATATATAGAAAATGACAGACCAACAAAAAAGAAAACTAAATCTTAACTAAACCACTATCTTCAATTTTAAATAAAATCTCTTTTTCTTCTGGTTTTAACATTTTAATTTTTCTTGGGTCTTTATTTAATTCTAATACAATGTCAGAGAAATTTTGAACCATTTTACCACCGAGGACCTTTTTCCCTTTATCAATTTCATAAACTTGGCTAATTATTATAATTGGAATCTCTTCAGACATATGTCTAAGCTTCCTTAATATACGAACAATAAGACTATTTGTCACAACATAGTTTTCTTTTAATCCAAGTCTGTAATATAAACCAATATTGTCCAAAACAACCAAATCAAATTTATCTACCATCTTTTCAAATTGTTCAAGTTTAGAATCAAGTTCCAAAAGGTCTTTCAAATTAACAACAAGGAAATGATCTAAGTATGTCCGACAATCAGGATCCATTTTTTTTAATCTATCAAGAGAGAAACTTCCATCACAATCCAGAAACAAAACTTTTCCTTTCTTGGCAATAGCCAATGAAGATTGCAAACCAAAAGTGGTCTTACCAGTAGCACTTTCGCCATATACAAGAGTTATGCCCTTCTTTGCTCCATCAAAAAAATCCATATTAATTAATAATAATCAGGTACCAAATTTAAGAATTACCCTCTTGCAATTATTATCATTAAATAAATCAAATACAAAATTAGGAAGATAATTCCGCTTGACTTTCCGATAGCATACTTTCTACCAATAAATATAGATGCAAATAGAAGCAAACTTGTAATTAATAAGAAAGTAATGTCGAAGAAAGCAAACAAAGGAATTGTGATGGGCTTAATCAAAGCAGTAATACCTAAGATGTAAAAGATATTAAAAATATTAGAACCAACAATATTACCAATTGCCAAGTTAGCTTTTTTCTTAAAGATTGCAACGAGAGAGACAACCAACTCAGGGAGAGAACTACCAATTGCTATAATTGTAGCAGAAACCAAAAATTGGCTAATTCCAACCTTATTGGCAATAAGTACTGCATTATCAACAATTAAATGCCCTCCAAATAAAACAGCAGCCAAACCGCCAAGAATCATTAGGGCAGTTAAGAAATCTTTATTTTTCTTTATATCAACAGTTACGACCTTATGAACTTTTAGAGATTTGTAAGAGTAGTATAGGAATACCAAAAAAAGAGAGAGGAAAATAATTCCATCAAACCTCCCAAACACAGGAGTGAAACCAAAAACTATTTCTCCAGAAAGGATAACAAGCGAAGAAACAGCTAGGATGCCCAGGGGGATTTCTTTCCAAGCTATACTCTTCTTTACAACCAAAGGAAAGATAACAGCACATAATCCAAGAATGAGCAATGTATTAGAGATATTGCTTCCAATAACATTCCCCAAAGCAATATCCGTATTTCCGCCAAGGGCAGAAAGAACACTAACCATCAGTTCAGGAAGAGAAGTTCCAAAAGCAAGAACTATAAGACCAACAATGAGCTCAGAAACACCGAATCTCTTTGCCAAGTTTGTAGAACCCTTAATAAGATAATTAGCACCAGCAACTAATAGAACAAGACCAATAACTAAATAGAGATATTCAATCATGATTGAAATTTAGATTTTTAATTTATAAAAGTATCCAACCATAACTTTTATAAATAAGTATACACTCCCCGTATACACAAAAATAACTAACACAAAATGAAAGATATATTTGATGCTCAAATTGTTTGCAGTAAATGCGACACAAAAACTAATAAAAACACCGTCGAGAAAGATGGTTTTAAACTAAGATATTCTGAATGTCCAAAATGCAAAGAAAAATATTTTCACCCTACAGATATTAAACAATTCGAAAACTTTAAAAAACTGAGAGAAAGAGATTTCCTAGTAAAATTAAGAATGGTTGGAAACAGTTTTTCAGTTACAATACCAAAAGAGATCATAACTTTCGAAGAAGAATTCCTGCAAATGGAAAAAGAAATGGATAAGATGATGAGATTATGTTTAGACAAACCGGGAAGATTAAGTTTAGAATTCAGAAAGATAAGGAGATAAAATGGCAAAAGAAAATGCAGAAATTGGTTTGAAAGTAATGGAAGCTATGCAAGAAGAAGCATACAAAGGAATAGTTAGAATTGATGGTCAAGATATGAAAGACATGGGCGTAAGGCCTGGAGACATAGTAGAAATAGAAGGCGGAAGAAAAACTGTAGGGATTGTAGATAGGGCCTATCCAACAGATGTAGGTGAATCTGTAATAAGGATGGATGGAATTCTAAGAAGAAATGCCAAAACAGGTATTGGAGAATCAGTAACTGTTAGAAAAACAGAAGTTAAGGAAGCAAAAAAAATAACGATAGCACCAGCACAACAAGGAGTAATGGTTAGAGCAGATCCAAATGCACTAAAAAGGAGCCTTTTGGGAAGAGCGGTAGTTGTAGGAGACATATTATCTTTAGGTGGTTCAAGCAGAAGAAGATCAACATTTTCAGGAAGTCCATTTGAAGATATATTTGAAGGACTATTTTCTGATGTCATGGGATCTGGATTCATGGGTTCTGTAGGAAGTTTAAGATTTATCGTAGCAGATTCAAAACCAGCAGGAGTACCATCAATAATTACAGAAAACACTGAAATACATTTAAGTTCAAAAAAAGTAGAAATCAAAGAAGATGCAATAGCTCCTGATGTAACATACGAAGATATTGGTGGCTTGGATGAAGAAGTAAAGAAAGTTAGGGAAATGGTAGAGTTGCCAATGAAACATCCAGAACTTTTTGAAAAATTAGGTATAGAACCCCCAAAGGGAATCTTACTCTACGGTCCGCCGGGCACAGGTAAAACACTTTTAGCAAAAGCAGTAGCAAATGAAACAGAAGCAAATTTCATGTTAGTTAACGGACCAGAGATTATGAATAAATTTTATGGAGAATCAGAGAAAAAACTTAGAAAGATATTTGATGATGCTTCTGAAAAAGCACCTTCTATAATTTTTATAGATGAACTAGATGCAATTGCTTCAAAGAGAGAAGAAACACAAGGGGAAGTTGAAAGGAGGGTTGTAGCACAGTTACTAACTTTGATGGACGGACTAAATCAAAGAGGAAACGTTGTAATAATGGCTGCAACGAACAGAGCAAATTCAATTGATCCAGCACTAAGAAGGCCAGGAAGATTTGATAGAGAAATAGTATTCGGAGTACCAAATGAAAAAGGCAGATTGACTATTTTGCAAATCCATACAAGAAACATGCCACTTACAAAAGGAATTAATCTAAATGAGTTGGCAAAATTAACACACGGTTTTGTAGGTGCAGATTTACAAGCATTAGCAAAAGAAGCTGCAATGGCTGCATTGAGAAAAATATTGCCTGAACTAAAATTAAAAGAAAAAGAAAAAATACCACAAGGATATTTAGACAAATTAAAAATAACAGAGAAAGACTTTCACGATGCACTAAAATTAGTAAGACCATCTGCAATGAGAGAAGTTCTGGTAGAAAAACCAAATGTTAAGTGGGCAGATGTTGGTGGACTTGAAAATGTTAAATCAGAATTAAAAGAAGCAGTAGAATGGCCCCTAAAAAATCCAGATTCATTCAAAAGGATTGGGATTAGACCCCCAAAGGGAATCTTACTCTACGGTCCGCCGGGCACAGGTAAAACTCTTTTAGCAAAAGCAGTCGCAGGAGAATCAGAAGCGAACTTCATAGTTGTAAAGGGACCTGAGTTAATGTCTAAATGGGTTGGAGAATCTGAAAAAGGAATAAGAAAAATATTCTCCAAAGCAAGAGAAGTTTCACCAACAATTATTTTATTTGATGAAATAGATTCAGTAACATCTACAGCAGGAGATACTCATGAAGTTACATCAAGAGTTGTAAGCCAGTTCTTAACAGAACTAGATGGTTTGGAAGAATTGAATGATGTTGTTGTAATCGGAACTACAAACAGACCAGATAAAGTAGATTCAGCATTATTGAGACCAGGAAGATTTGACAGAATTTTGTTGGCTCCAGTTCCAGATAAAAAAAGCAGAAAACAAATATTTGATGTACACACACAAGGAATGAAGCTATCAACTGACGTGAACACAACAAGATTAGCAGAATTAACTGAGATGTATACTGGAGCAGATATTGATGCAATTTGTAGGGAATCTGGAATGATCGCACTTAGAAAAGATATAAAGGCAAAAGAAATTACAATGGGTAATTTCGAAGATGCTGTAAAGAAAGTAAGACCTTCAATTACAGAGAATGATGTGAAGAAATACAAAGAAATTGAAGAACAATACTTAAAAGTTGCAAGAGGAGCAGCAATGAGAGAAACCCACCAGTATATGGGTTAAACTTTTATATCTCTTATTCTTTCTGAAACCATGACAAAATTATTTAATTTGGATGGATTTAACTTGAATGGAGAACCAACTAAGTTCACACATGCAACAGGTCCAGTAATAATTAGAGACAATAAAATTATGTTGCATAAGGCACCAAGCACAGAGAAATATCAATTTATTGGTGGAAGATTAGATGATGGTGTAAGTCCAAAACAAAATGCAATAAATAAAGCTAAGCAAGATCTGAATCTGGAAGTTAGAATAATTAATGACACTCCACTACCAATAGTTGGACAAATTACAAGGGATGGAAAACCAGAGCAAATTGTTTTGCTTCATTATCTGGCAGAAATAATAGAAGAACCCGAAAATAAAGAATATGAATGGTTTACATTAGAACAAATAGAAGAAATGACAGAAAAGGGAGAAGTTTCATCACCAAATATTTTAATTGCTAGTAGATATTTTCTCAAAAAGTAGTTTGACCTTCACCAACAATAACAGTATTCTCAGCTTGAGAAACTAAAACAGAAGGATCTTTTTCTTGTAAAACATGATACTCCATCAAAACACCTTCTCTAACTAAATTATTCACACCAACTGCAATTTGAAACTTATTAAACTTCTCAAGCAAATGTCTTTTAGCAAAAGGAAGAGTCTTAAAATTCTCAGTTACAAATTTCATTATATTTCTAGCTTGCATATTCCTAACGTTCTTGATATTCTGTAAGCCGAATACCTCAGAACCCTTTCCTTCAACAACAATTCCAGAACCAGTACTTGCAAAAGGCTCAATAGCAATTTTCTGATCTTTCACCAATTTAGTATCATCACCATTATCATAATTTGGAATACTTGGGGAATCATGAATATTATACTCGCCCAAACCATGTCCACTAAGATTTTTAACAGGAACAAAACCTGCAGAAGTTATCTCATTACTAATCACAGAACCAACTTCAGAAAGTGTAATTCCTGGCTTTATAACTTCAATTGCGGCCTTCAAAGCATTTCTAGAAGCATCAACCAACTTAGAATTCTTTCCGCTTAAATCAACAGTAATAGCACAATCAGCAATACAACCTTCAATATGAACACCCAAATCAAGTTTAATCAAATCGTTCTTTCCAAATTTAGAAGTATCTCCAATCAAAGCATTATAATGGGCTGCAACATTATTACTAGATAATTGAGTGGGAAAAGCCAAATTACCATTCAATTCCTCAATTTTAGCTTCAATTTTCTCAGTAACTTCAAAAATACTTGCTCCTGGCTTAATCAACCTTGCACCAAATTTCCTAGCTTCAGAAGCAATTTCTCCAGCCTTCTTCCAATTATCCATAACAAAAAGACAATAATAAAACTTTAAAAACTTAATCAATAGTCTAAACTCATGAAAGGGTTCATAATTTACTCAACTTATAGGATATTGAATGGAAAATCATACGTTTTTCTCTATGGTAAGCTGGAAAACAACCAATCATTCTTAACTATAAATGAATTCGAGCCATACATTTTCATAGAAACAAAACATCAAAAAAAAGCAGAAAAAATAGCAGAAGAATTCAAATTTGAAAAAACAAACCTAACTAATTTCAAAAAAGAACCAGTAACAAAAATTATACTAAATTCTCCAAAAGATGTATTTGAGTTGAGATCTGAACTAGGAAAAGAGAATATCAAAACATATGAGGCAGACATAAGATTCCCAGTAAGATTTCTGATAGACAACAATATCCAAGGGGCAATAGAAATCGATGGAGAATCTGAACTGCATGAAACGGTTGACAGAATATATAAAAATCCAGAAATAAAATCATCTGATTACATACCAAAAAATCTCAAAATACTTTCATTCGACATAGAAACAAATAAAGATGCAAAAACCTTATACTGTGTTTCTCTATATTCAAAAGATTATAAAAAAGTAATTATTGTTTCAGACAAAAAAGTTAAAGGAGCAATATCTTACAAGACTGAAGAAGAAGCAATAGAAAAATTTTACAAAGAAGTAATGGATTTGGATCCAGACATAATAACAGGGTGGAATGTAGTCAATTTTGATTTAAAATTTATGAATGAAAAATTCAAAAAATATGAAATCCCATTTATTTTAGGCAGAGATAATTCAGTTTCAAAATTAAGATTGGAGAAGAATTTCTTTAGGACAAGTAAAGCAGACATCACAGGAAGAGTAGTTTTGGACGGTATAGATTTAACAAAATCATCATTTGTAAAACTGGACAACTATAGGCTAAATACTGTAGCGAAGGAATTACTTGGTGCATCAAAATTAATAGAAACAACTGGAAAAGAAAAATATGAAGAAATAGACAGACTTTACAAGAAGGACCCAAAAAAATTAGTTGAATACAATCTAATGGACTCAGAATTAGCCTACAAAATAATTACAAAAACAGTTTTATTGGATTTGGCAATACAAAGATCTTTGCTAACAGGAATGCAACTAGATAGAGTTAACGCGTCAATAGCATCATTAGATTTCTTATATCTTCAAAAAGCAAGAGCAAGAAAATTAGTTGCTCCAACAGCAGATCCAAAAGAAAGAGAAACAAGAATAAAGGGCGGATATGTTATGGAATCAATCCCCGGAATCTATGATAACTTAATAGTTCTTGATTTCAAATCACTGTATCCTTCACTAATTAGAACTTTCAACATAGATCCTTCTTCTTATCTAGAAAAAAAGAAAAGAGGAGCAATAGAATCACCAAACAAAGCATATTTTGATTCAAAAGACGGAATTCTGCAAGAGATAATACCAACACTATGGGCTGCAAGAGATAAAACCAAAGAAAAGAAAGATGAAATAGGGAGATACGCAATAAAGATTTTGATGAATTCATTCTTTGGAGTTTTAGCAAATCCAAACTGTAGATTTTACAACACAAAGATAGCAAATGCCATAACACATTTTGGACAAGAATTAATAAAACAAACAGCGAAGATGGTTGAAGAAAAAGGACATAGGGTAATTTATTCTGATACGGATTCTATTTTTATAGACACGAAAGTTGACACTGAGAAAAAAGCAGAAGAAATAGGTAAAAAACTAGAAAAAGAAATTAATTCTTTCTATAAAAAACACATAAAAGAAAAATACAACAGAACTAGCTACTTGGAGTTAGAATATGAAAAGTTGTATACAAGATTTATGATGCCAAAAATAAGGGGCAGTGAAGAAGGCGCAAAAAAAAGGTATGCTGGATTATTGAAAAAAAATGGAAAAGAAAAACTAGACATAGTTGGGCTAGAATCTGTAAGGGGAGATTGGACTGAAGCTGCAAAAGAATTTCAATTAGAATTGTTAGACAGAATCTTCCATAAAAAAGAAGTTACAAAATTCGTTAAGAAATTTGTAGATGATTTAATGAAAGGAAAATATGATGATAAGTTAATATATAGAAAATCTTTAAGGAAAGGGATAGAAGGGTATAAAGTAAATCCCCCTCATTTAAAAGCCGCAAAAAAACTGAAGAAAGTAGAATCTAGCACAATAGAATATTACATAACAACAGATGGTCCAGAACCAATACAAAACCAAAAACATAAAATAAATTATGATCACTATATTAAGAAACAAATAAAACCAATAGCCGAAGCAGTTCTAGACTTTTTTGACACAAATTTCGATGAGCTAATAGAAGGGAAAAAACAAACCAAACTATTTGAGTTTAATCATGGTTGACATCTTGACATAGACGCTAGTGAGCTATTTAAATCAAGTTTCTATAATTTAATTAATGAAAAGAATTCCGTGGAATAAAGGAAGAAAAGGATCACAAGTAGCTTGGAACAAGGGTTTAACCAAATCAGATCCAAGAGTAAAAAAATATGCAGAAAAATCAAAAGAATCTAGAAAGGGAATAAAATTATCTAAGAAGCACAAAGATAACATAAGAAAGAGTTTAACAGGCAGGGTTCCATGGAATGTGGGAATAAAAACTTCTGAAGAAATAAAAGAAAAAATAAGAAATTCCACATTAGGAAATAAAAATCATTTCTACGGTAGAACCCACTCTAAAAATTCCAAAAGGAAAATGTCTAAATCTAGGGTGGGAAAATGCAAAGGGATAAACCATCCAAATTGCAAAGTTGACTTGAATTTATATAAGAAAAAGATAATAAATGAATATCTTAAGGGAAAATCTGCTAGATTAATTTCTAAAAAGTATGGAGTTACAGGTACAACCATCCTAAATTATCTAAAAATGTGGAATATAAAATGCAGAAAAGGAGCTTACGGATTCAGCGGACTAATATCATGTAATGATGGCCATAGAGTTAGAAGCTGTCCTGAACTTTTAATTGATAATTTTTTATATGAAAATGGAATATCTCATGAAGTAGAGAAAATATTTGATTTCAAGAATAAGCAGTACAAATGTGATTTTTACTTGCCAGAATTAGATCTTTATATAGAATACTGGGGAATTTATCATAGTGAACCTTATCTAAAGAGAAAAGAACTCAAAATATCTTTGTACAAAAAGCTAAATCTAAAATTGTTTTCAATAAACTGGAATGAAAATCCGATTGATAAACTAAAACCCTTAGTTCCATTATGTGCCAAAAAACAGAAAGTATTAACAACTTTCAAGTAACAACACAATAGAAACACTTATAAACTAAACCAAATCAATACTTCCAAGAGAAATCAAGAGGTAAACAACAATGAAAGACTACAAATTACAAGGAAATCCAGTCGTAGAATCTCCAGTAGTTGGAAATCTAATATACGATGAATTAGGACAAGCAGTTGTAAGAAAAGTAAATGAACAGTTTAAAGATGTTCAAGGAATACAATATTCTCAAAGATTTAAGAAAAATCAAACAATTACACATTCAAATACGCCAAGAGCGTCAGCAATTAATCAGATTTTAAAAGGACTAGGAGTAAATGCTCATCTTTTAAGTGATAAAGAAGTAGTACAATATTGGGACGCAATACCCGAAATAAATTCAACATATGCAGATACAGATTCTATAGTTATTTATTCAAATGAAGGACCAAATGAACAACTAAGACAAAAAGTTTTAGGAATAATTGGAAAAGACTCAACAAAAGTTCCTTTAGTTGTTTCTGGTTTGGGTGTTGAAAAAGAAGGAGATGGTTTCACATTTACAGAAACTGGAAATATTTTAGTTAGAGAAGCTCCATATCTAAAACAAGATGGAAGAGTTTCATACAATTCAGAAACTGAAGAATTAGAATCTTCAGAAGAAGGAGTTAAAGTTTGGACACCTGGAAACCAATCAGGTCTCAGGGGGCTTTACCGTGACGGGAATGGCGTCCTTATTGCTAGGGGCGATAATCTGTTGTACGCTGACGAGAATGGCCGGGTACAATTAATACAAGACCCGAAGGGTCTTGTCGAAAAAATTTCTGAGCTTCAACTATCTTTAGAAAATGATAAAAATGCAAGAATTGCAGAACTAACTCAAAGACACGAAAAGGCTCAAAAATACCTAAGAACTGGTCAACTTTAATTTTTTATTATCTATATTTTTTTATATTATTTCTTTTTTATTAACAAGGTCCTAGCTTCATTATTTGAAGAATATCCAGCCTAAGGACAAATCTATGAAGAATGATGACATGGGCTACACGCTTGTTCATAAATACAACAATAAATGTTGTAATGAAATACAACAACGATAGTTAGTAGCTATAAAAGATGTGTGGGAAGCTCTTTTGCGAATACTAAACTTGTGGTGAAAATAAAAATATGAATAAGCTAGTCTCAGGAGGCTTTACCGTAACAGGAATGACGACCTTAATGCTAGGAACGATAATCTGTTGAACGCTAACGAGAATGGCCGAATAGTTCATGATATCGCTAGGACATTTTTAATTAAGGTGAACAAAATAAAAACTTACAAAAATTTATACCCTAAAATATATTCTTACAATAACTTGCTATTAGCATACAAAAAAGCAAAGAAGAGAAAGAGTTCAAAAAAATATGTAATAGACTTTCAAAAAGACAAACAAAATAATCTACTAAAAATAAAAAAAGAATTAGAAAATCAAACTTACAAACCATCAAAATTAACTAAAATCATAATTAGAGATCCTAAAACAAGAACAATAAACAAATCTCAATTTAAAGATAGAATAGTTCATCACACAATTGTTAATATCTTAGAACCAATCTACGAAAAAGTTTTCATAAATGATAATTATGCAAATAGAAAAAACAAAGGAACCTTAAAAGCAGTACAAAGATTTGACAAATTTAAAAGAAAAACAAGTAATAATGGAAAATTAGTAAAATACAACAAAAACGATAATATGGTTAAGGGATATATCCTAAAAGCAGACATAAAACGATTCTTTGAAACAATTGATCAAGATGTATTAATAAATATGTTGAGAAGAAAACTCAAAGACAAGAAATTAATCCTTCTAATAAAACAGATACTTTCTAATTATGAAGGGGGGGGGGCGAAGCAAAAAGGAATGCCTCTTGGCAATATGACTTCTCAGTTTTTAGCAAATGTTTACCTAAATGAACTAGATTACTTAGTAAAACACAAATTAAAAGCAAAGTATTACCTAAGATATGTTGATGATTTCATAATTTTACACCAATCAAAACAACAATTAATCAAATGGAAAGAAGAAATAAACAATTTCCTAAATAACAAACTAAAATTAGAGTTGCACAAAGATAAAACCAAAATAATTTCAATGCATAATGGAGTAAACTTCTTAGGATACAAATTATTCTACTATTTCAGATTATTAAGAAAAAGAAACATAAATACATTCAGAAAAATATTACATAACAAAATAAAGAGATACAAAAACAACCAATTGGACAAAGAAAAACTATTAAGCAGTATTGATGGTTGGTTTGGATACGCTCAACATGCAAATACTTATAATTTAAGAAAGAGTATATTAAAAGAAGTAAGCCTTACAAAAAACGACAAACAAACAACGTTATTTGGATATTAAGATGGGAGTAGCAATAACAGAATTATTACCAAAAAAAGAAATAGAAATTAGTTCATTAGCAGGGAAAAAACTTGCAGTGGACACTAGCAATGTTCTATACCAATTTCTTACATCAATAAGGCAAGCAGACGGAACTCCTTTGATGGATTCTAAAGGAAGAGTGACTTCACATTTAATGGGATTATCAACAAGAATTCCAAATCTGATGGAACAAAATCTGAAGTTATGTTTCGTGTTTGATGGAAAAGCTCCAAGAATGAAATTAACAGAACAACAAAACAGAGAAGAAAGAAAAGTAAAAGCAGAAACAAAATATGCAAAAGCATCAGAGGAAAAAGATTCGGAATCTATGCTAAAATACAGTAAACAGTTCACAAGAATGGACGAAAAGATAGTAGAAGAATCAAAAGAGTTCATTCAAGCATTAGGACTGCCAGTTATACAAGCACCATCCGAAGCAGAAGCACAGGCGTCATTCATGGCAGAAAAGAAAGATGTTTACGCAGTCGTTAGTCAAGATACAGACGCTTTACTATATTCTGCACCAAGAACAATAAGAAACGTAACATCTTCAAATAAAAGAAGAGTAAATGGATTATATATTACAGTTAAACCAGAAATGATAGAACTAAAAGAAACATTAAATTCATTAAAAATAAATCAAGATCAATTAATGGCCCTATCAATTTTAGTCGGTACTGACTATAATCCAAAAGGAGTAAAAGGAATTGGTCCAAAAACAGCATTAAAACTAGTTAGAGAGCATAAAAAGTTTGATAAGATATTTTCTAATGTAGAAGCAGATTTCAATTGGAAAGAAGTCTATGCAACTTTTAAGAACATGCAAATAATAAAGAACTACAAATTAAATTGGAAAGAACCAGACTTACCAAAAGTTGAAAAGATATTATCTGCACATGACTTCTCAGAAGATCGAATCAATAGACTAATAGAAAGATTAAAAGGAAAAAAACAAAAAAGTTTAGATAAATGGTTTTAAACTATTTTCCTCTCAACGTTCTTCTTTCGGCACGTGACAAAAGTCTCCTTGGTACCTGTCCAAGTTTAACATAAACACCCGGGATTCCAGAAACTCCAGCTTTTTTTCTTCGCCATCTTCCATCAGCACCCCTCCTATATTCCCATCCTCTCACAATACGCCAGCCTCCAGAAGAGTATGGTTTCGGCCTCCCCATTGGCCATTTCGGCTTATTGGATCTTTGGGGTGGGGTCGGCTCAACAGGTTTATTACCATTACCAACCCTTCTTCTCCATCTTATCTTCACCTTAAGCCCTAACCAGATCAAACCAAAGAAAGCAAGAAGCAGCAATAAACCTGGACCGCCAAATCCAACAAGGGTCACAATTTCATTAACAAAGTTAGAAAAAGGAGAAGCTGCAGCAACAAATGCCAGAAGCATAGCAAGGATACTAGAAACACCCTCATGATCTTTAAACAACCAAAAATTCCTAATTAGCATGTACAGAACAATCCAAAAGATAAGAAAGACAGCAAACCAGACCCAAATTTGTACGCCATCAAACCAGCCAAAACTCATGGGATAGCCAATTGAATTAGTATAAAATGAGCTCTCATAAAAAGTAAGCTTCTCGGCAGCAACATCTTTTAGTCCAAACAGAAAAACCAGGATAGAAGCCAAAACTCCAAACTTCATTGCATCCACGCACCTATGAATAAGTATATTGAATAGAAGATAAAAATTATCTGCAAGGTCAATTCATTTAGGCTAAAAGCATATGAAAGCCAAGTTGAACCCATATTCATAAGTAAAACATAAATACCAAATGCTGCAAGTACCAATGCAAATATTATTCTAGCAAACCTTCCATGCCTTATTCCAGGTTGAGAAATTCCACTGAAAGAGCCAAATAAGATTATAAGTCCTGCAGCAACAATAAATATGCTGAGAACAGTACTACTAAGATCAAAACTAAATGGTAAAAAATCAAAAGGCAAAAAACTAACAATTATGAAAATAGCACCAATAATAAAAAACCATAAACTCCTAGGAAATACCCAAAAACCTCTTTTGTTAAATAACATCCAATTTTTATAACAAAAAGCTTTATTTAAATTTATCGAATTAAAAAGATTTAAATTAGGGAAATAATAATTTTAGAAGATGAGACTAACTAAAGAAGAACAGAAGTTGGTACCCAAATCCTATGAGGTAGTAGGAGACATACTAATCTTTGCAAATTTTCCAAAAGAACTTAAGAAGAAAGAAAAGGAAATAGCAAAAGAATTTTTAGATAAACTAAAGCAAGTAAAAGTAATAACAAAAAAAACAGGAAACTTCTCTGGAAAGTATAGACTACAAAAACTAAAAATAATGGCTGGAGAAAGGAGAAAAAAAACAATACATAAAGAAAACGGAGTGAAAATAAAAGTAAATCCTGAAAAAGCATATTTCTCATCAAAATCAAGTACTGAAAGATTAAGAATCTCCAAATTAATAAAAAAAGAAGAAAGAGTACTAGTCATGTTTTCAGGAGTGGCACCATATCCATTAACAATTGCAAAACATTCAAACGCAAAAGAAGTCTACGGCATAGAATCGAATCCAGATGCACATGAATTAGGATTACAGAACGTATCACTAAACAAATTTAATAATGTTATACTTTACAAGGGGGATGTAAAGAAAATTCTACCCAAGATAAAAAAGAAGTTTGACAGAATAATAATGCCACATCCATCAGATTCAGAATCATATTTCAAACTGACTTTAAGCAAACTAAAACCAAAGGGAAAAATTCATATGTACGTTTTCGAAAAAGAAGAAAACTTCAAAGATCTAAAAAATAAATACAAGAAATATAAACCCAAATTAGTAAAAGCAGGATCACCGGCACCAGGAAAATTTAGAGTATGTTTAGATTTAAAGACCTAAATCAATTAAGTCTCTTCTTCTAGGGTGGTAAGCAGAAGGAGCATCTCCACCGTGCCAAGTAAATTTAGGCCTGATTTGCATTGGATAAATTCTCTCAGAATTATCATCCAGAATTATTGCTGCACCCTTTGCTCTTGGAAGATTATTCAAATATTTTTGTACATCGGATAACAAATAAGTTTGCATGATGCTATTTAATGCTTCAACATCTCTTCTGGCAGTTACTCTGTGACTAATTACTATATCTGATTGAGTTAAAACATCTCTGTGAATCTCTCCAGGTTGTTGCGTAGCCAAGATCATAGAAATTCCTGGTTGTCTACCTTCTCTCAAAAGCTGAACCAATGCATCACTTGCAGCAGTTTGACCTTCTTTTGGTAAAAATTCATGAGCCTCATCAATTAATAACCAAACCAAAGGCATCTCTTCTTTGGTTTTTTCCATATCATCAAGACCTAGCAAACTGGACCCAGCTTTAATATTTTTTAGCTCTTCCAACTTTCTAGCGGCCATTCTTTCAATTAGCAATTTTCTGCTAACCAAACCAGTAACCAAAGTTTTTATTCCCCAAGCACCAGAGACATGACTATAACAACTTGTATCCAAAACACTAACTCTCCCCCTTTTCAAAAGATCTTTTATTTCAGTACCTTTTTTCTTAAATAATCCCCAAGCTCTTGCTGCAGAAAATAAATTAATGGCAGCATCCTTTATACTCTTTTCAAAAGTTTTATCTCTCTCAATATTTTTAATAATATCATCAATATCATAACTTGTTCTCCTTTCTTGTAATCCTGAAACAACTTTTTCAATCATTATTCCGATAGGATCCATTAAATTCAAACCAAAAACATTTGCCCAATCCCCTGCATTTAATTCAGAAGTTTTTATTGCAAATGGATAATCTCCCAAAATACCTTTTTTCTTGTATTCCTCAAAATAACCCTCTGGAATATAAACATCAATAGTATTTAATTTTTCAGGACGCATTCCCCATTTAGATAGCAAATTTTCTTCCTTTTCATTAGGATATTTCATTGTCCAAAAAACACCCATAGTGTCAAACATTACAACACTAAGGTTTTGAGATACTTCTTCAGGAAGATTAGATATTTCTTCAGCAATAACAGAAAGTGAATAACTTTTACCAGAACCCCTTTTTCCACTAACCAAAATAACATGTGATTTTGCAACATCAAGAAGAATATTGCTACTTAAGGAAGTAGCTTGCCCCATCTTAACATAGTGTCTACCCAAGAAGATGGCTGCTTTATCACCAAATTTTCTCCTATCACCTTCAGTTCTGCCAAGAACTACGTTTCTACTCAAGTGAGCATTAGATGTCATAAATTAACCAGCTAATGCTAGTTTATAATTCTTTTTCTTTAAATTCTTCTCTAACAACAGAATTATCAACAGCATTCTTTTTCAAATTATTTTTTCTCCTATACACAATTACCAATCCAACAATCAATAATACTCCCAAAACAGCCAAAGCCAAAACCATGTTCTTAAGCGGAAAGTTGCCTAAATAAGCAATAAAAAATGAAAAAGGAGCAACACCTAAAAAAGTAGCATAGACATATCTTCTATATTTCATTGTTGTAAATAAGCCCAATGCATAACTAACAACAGCAATTTGACCAATAACCCTTAATAAAACAGTACCCCAAAAAAGATTGCTTCTCGGTATATGTGATTCCATTTTATAGACCTTTTCCATAGAAACAAATTTTTTAACAAATGGAACCCCATATTTTCTCGAAAGATAAAATGCCAAAATAGCACCCAAACTCCAACCAATTGTTAAGATTACTCCAGTTAAAACCCAACCCCATAAATGGGTTGTTAGGGGCACAAAAGGAATAGAACTAATTGGAGCAACAACAATGGTAATTATTAATATTAATAAAAATACAACAAAACCCCAATAACCATCACCTATCTTACTTTCAAACCATCCAAGGTTAGTTTCAACAAAATAAGTAACAATTAAGAATAAAACTATTAAGAATAAAAATTCCAAAAGATATTTCGTATTTTTTTTCATTAGTTTCTTACCCAACACAATCTTTTTAAAATTGTCCCCTCCCCTTAAGTTATGGAATCTAGAACAATCAAGGGAGTAAAAACACTTTTTGTACCTGCAAGGTCAGAAATAGATTTATCTGAAAAAGATATTAGTAAAATAAAAATAAAAGAAAATAAAATAGGAATAGTGTTTACAGCACAAACACAGGATTTAATCAAAGATATAAAAGGATTCTTAGAGAAAAAAGGAAAAGAAGTTCACGTTGGTGGACAAATGGTTGGCTGCAATGCATCAAATGCCATAAAAATAAAAAGTAAGGTTGATGCACTATTATTTATTGGCTCAGGAATGTTCCATCCAATAGAATTAATAGAAAAAACAAAAATAAAAAAATATTATAAATTTAATCCTTCACTAAAATCATTCTCAAAAATAGATGAAACTGAAATAAAACAACTAGAAAAAAAGAAACAAGCAAAACTGGCAAAATACTTCTCATCAAAAAGGATAGGAATAATAGTAACAACAAAGCCAGGCCAAGAAAATTTAAACATAGCAAAGTCCTTCGCAAAGAAATGCGGAAAAGAAGCATATATTTTCTTAGATGATCATATTGACGTAAACAAGCTAGAAGACTTCCCAGACATAGAATTCTGGGTAAACACTGGATGTCCGAGACTTGAAGAAAAAGGGATTATAGCACTGAAAGATATACTAAATGCCAAAAGCTATAAAAACAATTGATTCTACTTCTGTAAATATGAAAATAGAAGACAAAGCTATGGATTTGGCAAGAAGGCGTGGTTTCATATGGGGCCCAAGTCCAAATATCTACCATGGTGGTGTTTCAGGGTTCTATGATTGGGGACCTTTAGGAAAACTTCTAAAAAACAAGATAGAGAACATAATTAGAAAAGGATTTATTTTTCATGGTTTTTGGGAAGTAGAGTGCCCAACAATAATGCCAAGCAAGGTTTGGGAAGCCTCAGGTCATTTAGAAGGGTTTGTGGATCCCGTAATAAGATGTAAAAAATGTAATTCTGCATTCAGGGTGGATAGTCTAATTCAGGAAAATTACCCAAATGAAAAAGTAGATGGACTTACATTCACACAACTAAAAAAACTCATAGAAAAGAAGAAAATAAAATGCCCTTCATGTAAAGGGGGCCTCGGAGAAGTAGAGTCATATAACCTAATGATGCGTACGACAATCGGATTAAACCAAGAAGCATACTTGAGACCAGAAACTGCAACAACAACATACTTACTATTCCCAGAGTATCATAGATTTTTCAGAACAAAAATGCCTTTTGGAGTTTTCCAAATAGGAAAAGCATACAGAAATGAAATCTCTCCAAGGCAAGGTGTTTTCAGAACAAGAGAATTTACACAAGCAGAAGGACAGTTATTTGTATTAAAAGAACATTTCAGTAAATTTGACAAATTTGACGATGAAAAAAGAACAATTTTACCATTACTTCCATTTGGTAAAAAACAAACAAAAGTTACCCTACAAGATGCAATAAAGAAAAAATTCATAAAAAAGAAGGTATATGGTTGGACATTAGCAGCAGCATATGACATTATTAAAAAAATAGGGTTTCCAGAAAATAAAATTAGAATCAGGCAACACAATCCAAAAGAATTGGCACACTACGCAGAAGATGCGTGGGATATAGAAATAAAAACAGAAAGATATGGTTGGTTTGAAATTTGTGGTGTTCATGACAGAAAAGATTATGATCTAAAAAGACATGCAGAGTATTCTAAATCTAAATTTGCAGTACAAGGAGAAGTTCCAACAATAATGGAAATTGCATTTGGAATAGAAAGACCAACATATTGTTTGCTAGAAGAATCATTAAGGGAAGATAAGGAAAGAGATTGGTTATTCTTTCCACCAGGAGTTGCTCCAATAGATGTAGCAGTCTTCCCGCTAATAAAAAAAGATAATCTCCCTAAACTGGCGAAAGAAGTATTTGAAGGCCTAGACAAAGAATTTGTTTGTACTTACGATGAATCTGGTTCTATAGGCCGCAGATACAGGAGAATGGATGAAGTAGGAACTACACTATGTATTACAATAGATCATGATTCTTTAAAAGACAAAACAGTTACCCTAAGAGAAGTTTCAACAATGAAGCAAATAAGGGTAAATATCACAGACCTGAAAGATACGGTAAGAAACATTCTTTACGGTTCTTTAAAGTTTGGAAAATAAATCCTACAAAAGATTAATAAACTAAAAATTAAAGGTAATAAATATGGCAAAAGTAAAAAAATGCGATGATAAATTATTTTTTAAATTATTAGACACAATCGGTGTTAGTGGAAACGAGAGGAATATTAGAGAGTTAATTAAAAAAGCAATAAAACCTTATGTTGATGAAGTAAAAATAGATAATCTTGGAAATTTAATTGCTAGGAAGAAAGGTCCAAGACCAAGAATAATGTTAGCAGCACATATGGATGAAGTGGGACTAGCAGTAAGGCATATTCATAAATCTGGAAGAATAGAAATAGAAAAAGTTGGAGGGGTAGACAGCCTAACTTTATTGGGTCAACAAATAAGTCTTGATTTGGGAAAAAACAAAAAGATAAGGGGAGTTATTTCTACAGGGGAATTAAGTACCGGCCAAATAATGGAAGAAATACCTGAACTAAGAAACCTATTCTTGGATACAGGTCTAACAAAAAAAGAATTGTTAAAAATGGGCGTATCTAAAGGAACCCCAATTACATTTGATCCAAACGCATGTTATCTTGGAAAAAAAGATATAATTATGAGTAAAGCAATAGATGATAGAGCAGGATGCTTTACACTAATTGAACTCGCAAAAAGATTAAAGACAACCAAAGCAGAAATATTTTACGTATTCACAGTACAAGAAGAAGTTGGCCTTTATGGAGCAAGAACTTCAGCATATAGTGTGGAACCCGATTGGGGAATAGCAATCGACGTAGCAGATGCCGAAGACTATGTTGCAGATCCAATAATAAGTGTTGGAGGCGGTCCAGTTCTTACAATAATGGATTCTGAATTAATTTCAAACAAATCAATAAATAAATGGATTGAAAACGCAGCAAAAAAAATAAAAGTAGATATACAAAAAAGTGTAAATGCTTCAGGAACAACAGACGCTACAGATATTGCTCTTTCAAGAGGAGGAGTTCCAAGCACAGTACTCGGAGTAGCCGTAAGAAATATGCATTCTGCAGTCAGTGTTGTAAGCATGTCAGATATTGATAAATCAGTAGCCGTACTACACGAACTTTTAAAAAACCCAAAGAAAAAAACAGAAGTTAACTAATTTTTAGAAAATGGTAGAATATGACAAAGTTGGACCAGAGAAGATACTCCAAGTTTATGATCCAAAAACAGGAATGAAGGGATTCACAGTTGTAGATAATACTGTAAGGGGGCCAGGAAAAGGAGGGATAAGAATGACCCCCACAGTTTCAGTAGATGAAGTAGCAAGATTGGCAAGAGCAATGACCTTGAAATGTGCCTTAGCAGACTTACCTTTCGGAGGTGCAAAATCTGGAATCATTGCCGATGATAAAGCACTAACACAAGAACAAAAAGATGAAATAGTAAAATCTTTTGCAGAAGCAATCAAAGTAATTTCACCTTCCAAGTACATTCCAGCCCCAGATATGAATATGGCTGAACACGAAATGGAAATAATTGCAAAAACAAATGGAGATCCAAAATCTGTAACAGGCAAACCTTCTGAAAATGGAGGACTGCCACATGAACTAGGAAGCACCGGATTCGGAGTAGCAAAATCAACAATAGTAGCAATGGAACACTTAAACCTAAATTCCGAAAAAACTACAGTAGCAATTGAGGGCTTTGGAAATGTAGGAACATTCACCATGAAATTTTTAGGTAATACAAAAATAGTCGCAGTATCAGATTCAAAAGGAGCAATTTACAATCCAAAAGGCCTAAACTATGAAGAACTATTAAAAATAAAACAAGAAAAGGGAACAGTAACAGAATATTCTAATGGAGAAGTTATAGATCATGATAAATTTTTTAGTTTGGATGTAGATGTTTTGATTCCAGGAGCCCTTCCTGATGTGATTAACGAAAGCAATTACAAAGAAATAAAAGCAAAAATAATTGTAGAGGCAGCAAACATACCCATGAAACATGAAATAGAAGAAAAACTTCATGAAATGGGAACTTTGATAGTTCCAGATATAATTGCAAACGCCGGAGGAGTTATATCAAGTTACGCCGAATATGAAGGATACAATGAGGATAAAATGTTCGGGTTAATAGAAGAAAAAATAATTCCAAATACGAAATTAGTTTTAGAAACTGCGAAAGAAAAAGGAATTTCAACAAGAAAAGCAGCAACAGAAATTGCATTAAGTAGAATAGAATAACTAAAAATAATTCTTATATATAACAAAATTTCTTAAAATAAGTGTAAAATGTTAGATAAAATAAAAAAAGAACTTGCAGATTTAAGTAGTGAAGAAAAGATCAAAATCTATCAGAGATTCTTTAAAACAGGACCAGGAGAGTATGGAGAAGGAGATATCTTTTTAGGACTAACTGCAGCAGAACAAAAATCTGTAGTAAAAAAATACACAGATTTATCTCTAGAAGACCTGCAGAAATTATTAGACTCTAAAATTCATGAACACAGATCATCAGCATTAGCAATTCTTTCAAGAAAATACAAAAAAGCAGACAATAAAAAAGAAATAATAGATTTTTACCTAAAGAATACAAAAAGGATTAACAATTGGGATTTAGTAGATTGTTCAGCCCCACATATTTTAGGAGATTACATATTTAATAATCAAGAAAAAAAGAAAATATTATACAAATTAGCAAAATCAAATAACTTGTGGGAAAAAAGAATATCAATCTTGGCAACATTAAGTTTTATTAGGCAAAATGAATACGAAGACACACTAAACATATCTGAAATGTTACTAGAAGATAAACATGATTTAATTCACAAGGCAGTTGGATGGATGTTAAGGGAAATTGGAAAACGAGATCAAGCAGTAGAAGAAGAATTTCTAAAAAAGTATCACAAGACAATGCCAAGGACAATGTTAAGATATTCAATAGAGAAATTCTCTGAAGAAAAAAGAAAGTTCTACATGAAAAAATGAAAGCAAAAATAACAAAAATTAAGAAAGAAGCATGCGATACAAAGAGATTTGAACTATCCTTAGAAAAAGAATTAGAATTCAAACCAGGACAATTCATAAAATTAAAAATACCAGGTTTCGAAATATCCAGGGCATATTCAATGTCTTCTGCAGGGGGAATAAAAAAAGAGATAGAGTTAACAATTAGAATACATTCAGATGGAATATTAACACAAAAAATAGACAAACTAAGAGAAGGCGACGAAATAGAGATAGAAGGTCCTTACGGAAAGTTCTTTTTTGATGATGAAGAAGGAAAAGATGTTGTATTAATAACTGCAGGAATATGCATAGCAACAATAAGATCAATAATAAAACACATTAAAGAGAACAAACTAAAAAACAAGATTACCTTATTCTACTCAGCAAAAAAAGAAGAAGACCTTGTTTACAAAAAAGAATTTGAAAAAGAAGATATGCAACTTCACATAAATCTAACAAGAGAAAAAGATGGAAGAAGACTTAACAAAGAGGATTTCAAAAACGTAAAAAAAGATTCCTTATTTTTCATTGTAGGACCAAATGAATTTGTAAAAGATATAACGGAAATCTTAAAAGACTTAAAAATTAAAGAAAATAATATTAAAGAAGAGCGTTACGGAATAGAATAAAATGCCAGACGAATATGGAAAAAGAAAGTCAAAAGGCGACAAAAAAGCCAAGTCTAGATACAACTCTAAATTTAAAAAAGGTGGAAAAAGAAGAGCAGGAAAATTAAAAGACGATAAATTCAAATCTTCTTAAC
Organism: Candidatus Woesearchaeota archaeon; assembly: GCA_964474895.1. GTDB lineage: Archaea > Nanobdellota > Nanobdellia > SCGC-AAA011-G17 > PNOQ01 > CAYFNK01. Next base: position 80,302 of record CAYYUK010000001.1, on the reverse strand, counting down.
CATATAAGGGCCTTCTAAAGAATAACCAAGTTCTCTAAAATAAGTACGAACACCAACACCAGAAATAACTACAACTTTGTCTAAACAATTTTCTTTAGCAATTTCTTCTGCTTTTAACATTAATTTCTTGCCCAATCCCTTATGTTGTGCTTCAACTTCCTTTTTGGAATCAACACCAACCTGCTTTCCATAAACATGTATCTCTCTAACAATTAAAGACTTATTAGTAATTTCTTTCCTAAATGGTTTTCCAGGAATTCTTAATCTAATTAAACCAAACAAATTAGTTTCACTCTCAAAACTGATAAAAAATTCTTTACCACCACTAGCATCATACTCCAAAACTTTCAATTCAGGTTTTTGAATTCTTGTATCCTTATCAAGACCAACTTCCCTACAACGAATACATTTACATTTCAAACCCATGTCTTCCATTCTATCCGCTAAAGAAGTTCTAGAGTTTGATCTTATTTTACCAGATTTTATGTCTCTATGATCAAATTGCCTCATAATCCTCATAATCCTACAATATTCAGGAACGCTTGCTTTCATATTGCAAATCAAATCCAACATCTCGCTTTCGCTGTATAACTCAAAGTCTCCTCTTTGATGCATAACATACAAAGGAGTATTTTCCATAAGTTGAAGCGGGTAAAGCTTCAATTGATCTGGTTTAAAATTAGGATTACTAAACAAGTCCTTAAATTTCTTCAAATCATTTTTAACACTAGAACCTGGCAAACCAGGCATAATATGATACCCAACTTTAAATCCAGAATCTTTTAACAAACGAGTTGATTTCTCAACATCCGCAACAGTATGCCCCCTATTTACAATGCTATAAACTTTATCATCAATTATCTGAACACCAAGTTCAACACGAGTGCAACCGAACTCTAACATTTTGTTAATATGTTCTTCAAAAGCCCAATCTGGTTTAGTTTCAATACAAAGAGCAACACATCTGTGTTCTGCAGTTTCATTTATTTTTTTAGCTTCTTCAAGATTTTTAGAATCACATTCATTTAATCCATCAAAAACTTTCTTAGTAAAATCATATTGATAATCTTCAGGATAAGACAAAAAAGTACCTCCGAGGTAAATCATTTCAATTTTAGATGTTGGGTGTCCCATACTTTTGAAAGCTCTCAATCTAGCTTCAATTTGTTTAGAAGGATCATAGTTAAGTGCCAAGGCCCTCATTATTGCAGGACTCCTAGTTGTGTAACTATTTGGAGTATCTCCACCACCAGGACAGTAAATACATCTTCCGTGTGGGCACCTGTATGGTTTTGCTACAACTGTTAAAGGTGTAACACCAGATTTAGTTCTTATTGGTTTTTTTACTCCAGTTTTGTTCTGTGTCATAAATTTGAAGCTTAACCCAAGACTTTTAAATTAATCGGATTGAACAAAAGCATGGAAAAAGAAACTTGGAATGTTTTAGCAGAAGGATGGAAAAACTTTAGAACAAATCCCTTTCCAAAGACAGTAATAGAATTATCAAAAACATGGAAACCAGGAAAAATACTCGATTTGGCATGCGGAAATGCTAGAAATATAATTCCCTTCTCTGAAGAAGGTTTTGATTGTTATGGAATTGATTTTAGTGAAACCATGATTAAAAGTGCCAAAGAATTGTTAACAAGAAAGAAACAGAAAGTAGAATTAAAAGTGGGAGATATGCTAAAAATCCCCTACAAAGATAATTACTTTGACTATGTTATATGCATAGCTTCTTTTCATCACTTAAAAAAAGAAGAACAGAAAAAAGGACTAGAAGAAGTAAGAAGGGTCTTAAAACCAAAAGGAAAGTTGTATATTGCAGTTTGGAATAAATGGCAGAAGAGATTTTTAACTTCTAAAAAAGAAGTAAAGGTTCCATGGAAACGTAGAGATAAGACTTATTATAGGTATTATTATTTGTTTAATTACTTTGAACTAAGAAAATTAGTAAAAAGGGCAGGATTTAAGATCGAAAGATCCAAAGGAATATTAAAAAGGATGATAGAATTGATTTCTTCAAATTAAACCAACTTCTACCATTCTTGATGCCAAAATCATAGAATCGCCATCATACTCTTGATCTGCCAACTCAACGTACCATTTACCAATTGACTCCATTACTTCCATTTTATCACCTCTAACTACCAATAGAAATTATTCTTTAAATATCTCACGCGCGTCCATGTCAACGTGTCAAGCAACAACCATCTACCAACCCTCTTGTCTAAAAACCATAAGAATAATTGGTTTATTCCTTTCTAAATAACTTCCAGCACAAGAAAGAAGTTTAATTTAGACAATTTTATAAGGATTGAAATAACATAGAATCTTATGAATAAAGAAGAAAAAAAGAAACTTGAGGAAATACTTAAACAGGGAAAATGGAATTATGTTCTAACATATGGAGGCCGGTATGCACTACTTATGTTTATATTCTTTTGGTTTTTTACTAAATTTATTTTTGAAGAAGAATTTTATGTTACACTTAATATAATTATTTGGGGAATAGCTGGTTTAGTTTTTGGTTTGTGGGGTTGGAAGAAAATCAATGATAAAAGTAAGAAGGTAAAATGAATAAGAGTGGGCAATGGGTTCATATGCTTGAAGCTGAAGAAAGAAGCAGACTAAAGAGAGATAGAATTCTATTAACAAGCTACCTATTAAAAAAGAAGTGTAACGATATAAATAAATTAGCTACTCTTTGGGGGGTAGGCACACCAACAATAAAAAAATATATCAAAGAGGCGAAAAGTATAGCTATTGATTTATCTACTGAAGAAAGAATAAATAAAATAAAAAAAGAAAAACAATGCAATTATTACAATGCTGTAGGGCATTATTATGAAAGCAATCTTTGGCACAATAAACTCGGAAATCCTGCAAAAGAAATAGGAATTACAATGGGAATAATATTCTTAATTTTAATAATAATTATAATTGCTATTGGAATATCAACAAATTAAAATAAATCTCAACCCTTCCGCATCAACTTCAACATAATAGCTTTCTCAATATGCTCACGATTCTCTGCCTGATCTAGAATAACACTTCTAGGACTATCCATAACTTGATCAGTAACTTCTTCACCACGTGTAGCGGGCAAACAGTGCATAAACAAAGCTTTGCGACCAAAAGTTTTAGAATTAACTTGATATTTTTTCAAAGCCTTCAACCTACGTTTCATCTGACTATCTTTAATATGATATGATCTCCAAGAATCAGAATAAATAACGTCAGCACCCCTAACTGCTTCTTTCAAACTAACAACTTTAACTCCAGTTTCTTTTACAACCCGAGAATCAGGCATAAACTCTTTAGACTTAGGACAAGCAATTTGCATTTTAACACCCAATTTAGAGCAAGCATACATCAAAGAATGAGTAACATTGTTATTAGCATCACCCAAATAAGCTAATTTAACATTAAACCCATGAAACTTCTCCCAAATAGTCAACATATCACCAAGAGCCTGACAAGGATGATAACTATTGGTCAAACCATTAATTACAGGAACAGAAGAATGAGAAGCAAACTCTTCAATATCTTTATGTTCATACAAACGAGCCATTACAATATCAACATAACGCGTAGAAACCGCAGAACCATCTCTAATACTCTCCTTCTTACCTAAAGGACTTGTAGAAATATCATAAAAGATTGCATGACCTCCAAGACCAAGCATTCCAATTTCAAAACTCAAGCGAGTTCTCAAACTAGGTTTGGCAAATAACATAAGAAGAACTTTCCCCCTCAATTTATTCTCATACTTAGAAGGAGTCATCTTTATCTTACGACCAAGTTTAATTAAACCCAACAACTCCTTAGAACTATAATCTTTCAATGTCAAAAAATGTTTCATTTCAACTTCCTCGAAAGAATATTCTTTAGATGTCTAACAGAATCTTCACCCAATTCATAATCAACTTCAATCATTGGTTTATTCACAGAAATCAATTTCTTCAAATTTGCAGGAGTACCATCAATAACAACATCACAAGGAGTCCGATTAACTGTTTTTTCTAATTCCTTAATCTGTTTTCCACTATAGCCCATTGCAGGAACCTCATTCAAGTGGGAATATTTTTTAAAAGTCTTCTTCAAAGAACCAACAGCATATTTCTTAGCATTTACAAATTTCCCACCATGTCTTCTAACAGCAATGGATCCCGCACCATAACCCATACCACCATGGGTTAAAGTAGGACCATCACCAACAACAACACATCTTTTTCCCTTTATTGAACCAGACTTATTTATCAACAATTCAGATTTGGCCAAAACAACAGCCGCCCCCGGATTGTGCTTAAAGATATTCCATTTTACAGTTTCAATATCTTTTTTCTTAGCACTATCTACTTTATTCACAACAATAACATCTGCCATAAGAAAATTAACGAAACCAGGATAATAAGTCAACTCATGTCCAGCTCTATGCGGATCAACAACAGTAATTAACAAATCAGGTTTAATAAAAGAGATATCATTGTTTCCACCATCAAATATAATAACATCTGCTTCTTTCTCGGCCTTACTTAATATTTCCTTATAATCAAATCCGGAATAAACAACAAAGCCATGATCAATCCAAGGTTGATATTCCTCTTCTTCTTCAATCGTTGTTTTATACTTCTTAAAATCAGATTCTTTCTCAAATCTTTGAGATGTTTGTTTCAACAGATTACCATAAGGCATTGAATGTCTGATAGCAACAACTTTCTTACCTTTCTTCCTTAAAATTTCAGCAATAGCTCTAGAAGTTTGACTTTTCCCAGAACCAGTTCTAACAGCAGTCACAGCAATTACAGGTTTTTTAGATTTGACATAAGTATCTTTAGTTCCAAGTAAACCAAAGTTTGCGCCAGCACTCAAAACTTTTGATGCAAAATTCATAACATATTGGTCACTAAGATCAGAATAACTCAAGAAAACATAATCAATTTTCAAAGATTTGATCAATTTAGTAAGATTCTCTTCAGAATAAATAGGAATGCTTTTTCCTTTTGCTAACTTCTTTGGGAAAACTCTCTTTTCAATTCCAGGAATCTGTGCAGCAGTAAATGCAACAACTTCATAATTGGGGTTTTTCTTGAAATAAACTAGATAATTTGAAAAATCACGCCCCCCTGCCCCCGAAATAATAACTCTATATTTTTTCATAACTATCTACCCCTTCTAAGAGGTTTAACAATTTCAATCCTTTTAAACTTAACGAATAACTCTTGGCAGGTGCACCAAATTTATGTATTTGTTTGCAAGATGAATCAACTAATCCAAGTTTAATATCTTTATTCAAAGCATCACTTACAGACCAATGAGAATTTCCAGATAATTTGGCTATTTCATAAGAGGTTAAAGAATGAAAAGCAATTTCTTTCCAATATTTTATCCTCGCTCGCGTGTATTGTTTATTTTTATACCCATTTACAAATTTATTCCACTGTCTCTCCGAATCTATAAAAATCTTAGCAAGTATCGCTTCAGTTATTATTCCAACAGCACAATAATAAATTTCGTAAGATTTTTTAGTCAATCTAACGTTTGGCATCTTACCAAAAAAGAAGTTCATAATCTCAACCAAAAATTTTAAATGGGTTTCTTCTTTTGTTGTTATTGTTATACTGTGTATTTGATCCTTTCTTTTGATAGGACATCCATCTCCAACAAAATAACCTCTTAAGAAGTATTCAGATAGAGTTCTATCTTTAGATATCAATGCTAGGGATTTTTTGATATAATCTTTTAGGAATTTATTTAAAATTCTGCTGTTTAGCCTCACATCAACAGCTTGATTTTTAGCCAAACTAGAATAAGATGATCTAGTAACCAGTCCAAGATTGTTATCCCACTTATTTAATATTTTTCTCAATTTACTTTTCTCTCTTTCATCTGTTTTTATGAATACTTTCCAATTATCAGTTTTAATCCAAAAATACTTTTCAAATATTCCAAGAGATTTAAGTATTAGGTAAGGTTCTGCATTACTTACGCCTATTGAATCTTTAGTTTTTCTAAGTCCTTCGGCCAAGTAGAACCCAATAAGCCAGGAAACATCTTTATTTAATTCAGGATTCCTGTTAAATTTTATTTTATTTACTATCTGATTTCACAATACCAGTTATAGAATTATATTTAAATAGCTCACGCGCGTCCATGTCAACGTGTCAAGAAGACTACAATTCATCCAAAAATTTATTAAGTATGGTTATCTTTGCATAATAATGCTAAATAAAAATAATTTCAAAGATCCAATATGTACAAAATGGAAGGAGTTATCTAAATTAAATTTTAACTACTATGATTCCATTACTGAAAAAAAAGAACAAGCAAATTTTAAGGTATTTAGTAATAAGGTTGTAAAATATCTCAAAAATAAAAGTATAGTTGTTAATGCCGGACATTTTATCCCAAATAGTGACGATTATGAAGATATTGGAAGAAACCCAACCAAGACTTGGTCTCTAGGTTGTCAATTAGTAAAATCTCTTAAAGAGAAAAATATTAATGCTAAAATCTCTTTGATGTTAAATGATATAGGGTTAACCAAAAAATCTCGTAAAATAATCTTTAAAAAAATCCAGTTGCCAAAAAAGTTTAAGAGAATCCTAAAAAAACATGGATTAACAGAAAAAGATGTTTTGCCTTGTGGGTGGAACAAAGAAGTTATTTTTACTGAGAAAAAACTAAGCAATAGAATTGAACATCTGATTAGGAGAAATAAGATAAACAAAAAATATGAAAAAGCAGACAATTATTGTATCTCAGCATTGGTAATGTACTACCTAGATCTAATTGAACAAAAAATTGATACTTCAATATTCATTTTGCCAAAATGTTCTTGGCAAAATTTCCAACAATCAATTAACTTGTTTAGAAAGCTTAATAAATCTAAATTAGACCATATTGCATACTTTGAGACATCAAATTGTTTCATTTGATTATCGGCGCGTAGTCCAATGGTTAGGACGCTATCCTTACCCGATAGAAATGAAGGTTCAATTCCTTCCGCGCCCACTATTTTTTAAAATTAAGTCTCTTTTAATAGCAATAACTCTTTTTTTCATTTTATTATTGTAGTTCCAGCCATACCTGCAATAGACTTTGATATGTTTCCTGGATCAGTAATTATAACTTTCTTACCACCTTTTTTCAAAAACTCAATTGCAGACATTATTTTTGGAGCCATACTTCCTTCTGCAAAATGTCCCTGTTTCAAGTACACTATAGCATCTTTCAATTTAACTTTATTTAAACCTTTTTGATTCTTTTTTCTAAAATTAAGATAAGCCCTATCGATGCTAGTAACAATGAGTAGAACATCTGCTTTAACTTGATTAGCCAAAACACTACTTGCCAAATCTTTGTCTATAACAGCTTCAATACCAAATAGTTGACCATCTTTCTTACAAACAGGAATCCCACCACCACCAGTTGCAATAACAATTATGCCTTTCTTAACTAAATTCTTTATTGTTTTTGATTCAACAATCTCCAAAGGATAAGGGCTTGCAACAAATCTCCTATAACCTCTACCAGAATCTTCTTTGTATGTAGCACCTTTCTTCTTTATCTTATTAAGTTGTGTTTTAGTATAAAACTGTCCAATAGGTTTACTTGGGCGTCTAAAAGAAGGATCCTTTCTATCAACTACAACTTGTGTAAGTAAGGTGACAACAGATTTTCTCAACCTATGTTCATTTAATGTATTAAGTAAAGTTTGCTCTATTAAATAACCAAGCTGTCCTTGCACCTCTGCATCAAGTACATCAAGGGGCAGTTTAGAAACTTTTTTCTTTGACAATTCATTCTGTAACAAAAGTGCGCCCGCCTGTGGACCCGAACCATGTGTAATAACAAGATTATGTTTTTTCTTTACCAAATCAGCCAAGATTATAGAAATTCTTTTCAAACTATTAATAGTACTTACATAGGTATTCTTACCCCTTCCAGAGGTTAATGCATTCCCACCAAGAGCAACAACAATCTTCATACTAACTGAAAATAAAAATTGGGATATAAATAAGTTTTGATAAGAAAAAAAATAAAGGAGAAACTATCTTCTCCTTCTTACAGCTGTTCTACGTGCAGTAGTTCTTCTCTTTGCAGTAGTTCTTCCTGCAGCTCTCTTAGCTGTTGTTCTTCTTACAGCTTTTTTTGCAGTAGTTCTACGTGCTGTTGTTCTTCTTACAGCTCTCTTAGCCGTTGTTCTTCTTACAGCTCTTTTTGCAGTAGTTCTTCGTGCAGTAGTTCTTTTCTTAACAGCAGTTCTTCGTGTTGCTGTCTTTCTTTTTGCAACAGTTCTACGTGCTGTAGTTCTTCTTGCAGTTTTTCTTTTTGTAGTTCTTCTTGCAGCTACCATTTATTTTTCCTCCTTTGCTAAATCAAAGTATGATTTACATGCAAATTTTAAAATTAAAACTTTATAAACCTTGTTATTTTAACAAAACAAGAACAAAAAAGTTTTTAATTTACAAAAAACTAAGTAAAACATGCAATACAAATACATAAGTCACACTGCAGATGTAAAGTTTAAAGCATTTGGTAGAAACATCGACGCTGTTTTTAGTAATTCTGCACTTGCAATGTTCAACATTTTAGGACCAACAAACAAAGTAAAATCAACAAAAACCAAGAAGATTAAAGTAAAAACAAAAAGTTATGATCAATTGTTGTATGATTTCTTACAAGAGTTGTTATTTTTGTTAGATACTGAACATTTTTTCTTACACAAAGTAAAACAAATTAAAGTAACAGACGACTTTGAACTAACTGCAACATTAGAAGGAGACAATTGTAACAACTACGAGTTAAAAAGTGATATAAAGGCAGTAACATACAGCGATATGGAAATAAAAAAAACTAAAAAGGGTTACGAAGCAACAGTTGTGGTCGATACTTAAAATGAAAGATTGGAAAATAAAGAAAGTAAGAGAAAATGTTTACAAGATAGACAAAGAAGGGGATATGAACGTCCCAGTAAAGATCTTTGCTTCAGAAAAAATTCTAAACAAAATAAAGCAAGATGACTCAATACAACAGGCAGTTAATCTATCAACCTTGCCAGGAATTCAAAAAGCATCTCTAATGATGCCTGATGCTCACCAAGGGTACGGGGCACCAGTGGGCGGTGTAGCAGCATTTGACATAGAAAAGGGATGTATTTCACCAGGTGTAACAGGATTTGACATAAACTGCGGAGTAAGATTATTAACAACTAAACTAACAAAAGAAGAAGTTGAATCAAAAATAAAAGAATTAATCAACCAACTGTTCGAAGATATTCCTTGTGGGATTGGCAAGGAGTCAAATTTAAGATTAAGTGATGAAGACTACAAAGAAGTGCTAAACACTGGTGTAGATTGGGCATTAGAAAACAAATATGCAACAAAAGAAGATGTAGAGCTTTGTGAAGAAAAAGGACACATGAAGACTGCAGATTTCTCAAAGGTTTCACCAAAAGCAAAGAAGAGAGGAAGAAAACAGTTAGGAACTTTAGGAGCGGGCAATCATTTCATAGAATTACAGTACGTAGAAGAAATTTATGACAAAGAAATTGCAGAGACTTTTGGAATAACAAAGGAAAATCAAATTGTAGTGATGGTTCACTCAGGATCAAGGGGATTGGGACACCAAGTCTGTAGCGACTACTTAAGAAGAATGGAGGATGAATTTCCAGAGATTGTGAAAAAACTTCCAGATAAAGATTTAATTTATGCACCAACAGGGTCACAACTAGCAAAAGATTATCTTGGGGCAATGAGTGCTGCTGCAAACTACGGGTGGTGCAACAGACAAATAATAACACATTATATGAGAGAATCGTTCAAAAAAGTCTTTGGATCAAAGATTAATCTAAATCTTGTTTATGATGTTGCTCATAACATAGTTAAAATTGAAGAGTACAAAATCAATGGAAAAGTAAAGAAAGTTTATATCCATAGGAAAGGAGCAACTAGAAGTTTTGGTCCTGGACACAAAGAACTTCCAAAAAAATATAAAAAAACAGGCCAACCAATACTTTTACCTGGTAGTATGGGAACATCATCTTATTTACTTGCAGGAACAGATAAAGCAATGGATGAAACATTTTCAAGCACTGCACACGGAGCAGGAAGATTAATGTCAAGACACGAAGCAAACAAAAGATTTACATCAGAAGGCACAATAAAAGAATTGGAAAAAAACAAGATTTATATTAAAGCAGCATCAAGCAGAGGAATAAGCGAAGAATCACCAGGTGTTTACAAAAATATAGAAGATGTTGCAGAAGTTTCAGACAAAATTGGAATAGGAAAGAAAATTTGTAAACTAAAACCTCTTGGAGTAATAAAAGGTTAAGGGCCTGTAGTGTAGTGGTATCACACGAGGCTGGCAGTCTCGAAATCCGGGTTCGATTCCCGGTGGGTCCATAAAAAGAAAAAAATGACAGACTGTATATTTTGTAAAATAGCAAAAGGAGAAATTCCAACAGATGTAATCTATGAAGATGAACACGCGTTTGCATTTCCGGATGCACAACCAAACGCAAGGGGACATACTTTAGTTATCCCAAAAAAACACTTCTCAAACATAGGGGAAATGACACCCAAAGATTTTGCAAATTTGTCCAACGCAATAACTAAAATTAGCAAAGGAATTTTAAATAATTCAGATGGGATGAATATCTTCCAAAACAACGGGAAAATAGCAGGCCAAGTTGTTAATCATGTACATTTTCATTTAATGCCAAGATTTAATGAGGATGGTTCTAAATTTGAATGGAAGAGAACAAAAGAAATATCGGAAGAAGAAAATAAAGCGTTAATAGACAAGATAAAAAGCTTTTTAAAATAAAGTTCTCTCCAAATTCATAAGGCGCCTTAGTTCAGCGGTTAGAACGCTGCTCTCATGCGGCAGAGGTCCCCGGTTCAATTCCGGGAGGCGCCACCTAATCTTCTTTCATCAATTTATGTAAATACTTAGAATGTCTATCCTTCAATTTGCCAGTATATGATATATCTTTCAAAACCTTTCTAATAATCAAAGAAACTTTCTCACCACTTAAGATATGGGGGACAATTACATAATCAGCACCCTTTTCATATAACTTTTCAGCTTCATGAACATGTTGTGCAGTAAGTAAAACCCTTATCTTGGGATTAATCTTTTTAACATAATCCAATAAAAATAAATTATCATTTTCACCAGGAACAGTAGAAATTATTACCTTTACTTTCCTTAAATTCAATTTATCCAAAACTTCAACATTATTAATATCTCCATAAATACATGACTCTTCAGCGTTTATCATATGTTTTATTATATCAGGATTATTATCAACTACAATTGTACTTTTTTTCATCTTCCTCAAAGTTTCATAAAAAATAGAACCCATCCTATGTCTCCCAACCAAAACAACAGTCTTGGCATGGGCTTTGCTCAGATATTCCATTTTTTTTCTGTGAATAGGAATTTTATCAAATAGAGATAGAATAGGGGAAAATGATCTATATAGACCATTCTTAAATTCTAAAGAGTAAGAAGTCAAAACCATAGTAAGAATTGTTAAGAATATAACAATCGTAAATAACTCAGCAGAGATAAGTCCAAAAACAAAAGGAATTGTCACCAATATCAAAGAAAACTCACTTGTCTGACCCAAACTAATACCTGTTAAGAAAGCAGTTCTTTTTTCATAACCAAACAAAGTTGTTGTAAGGAAAATAACAACAGGTTTTATGAAAACTATAATCAGGAATAAAACTACAAGAACTTTCAAATTTTGTGAAAGGGAAAACGGAACTAACTGCATACCTATTGCTACAAAGAAAATAGTGGAAAAGAAACTCTTCAAAGGATTAACCTTTCCTATTATATCAAGATAATAAGGAAGATTTGACAATGCAATTCCTCCCAAAAATGCACCTATAGCAATTGAAAATTCAAGCATATGTGCCAAAATAGCAAACAAAAATAGCACTGCTAATGAAGACAAAAACAAAAGTTCCTTGGTTTTAGCAGCAAAACCAAACAACCAGGGAAAGATAAACCTTCCAGCTAAGAAAGCAATAACAAATAAGAGTAAACCCTTTGCCAATGCAATAGCAGCAACAGAAATGTTAAAGCTACCAAAGGTGCTTATCAAAGCCATAACCAAAATAACAATTATATCCTGAATTATCAAAATACCCAAAGCAATTTTACCATGCAAGGTATCTAACTCATTCTTATCAGAAAGCAACTTGATTACAATCATGGTACTACTAAATGCCAAAAACAAACCAACGATCAAGGATTCAAAATAAGAAAAACCCAACCAAGAAGCAGTATAGAAACCAATAAAGTAAGTAGCAGCAACCTGTATTAATCCACCAATGCTTGCCACAGGACCAACATGTTTCAATTTTTTAAGATTAATTTCTAGACCAACAACGAACAGCAAAAACGCAATACCAAATTCAGCAATTGATCTAATAAGTTCCTGGTCTTTGATTAAACCAAAGCCAATAGGCCCAACAATTAAACCTGTTATAATATAGGCCGGAATTAAAGGCTGCTTTAACATTCTAGCAAAATATGCAATAATAGTCGCAAGAATTATCAAAAATCCAATATCAACAAGTATATTTTGGTTTAAGGCTGAAACAACCTGTAAAAAATCCATAGTCACCTCTAATACATTTTTGATTTATTTGTTATTTAAAGGTTTCTTTGGGATAAATTATTAAATTCGAAAAGAATTACAAGATTATGAAATCATTCAATGAAAGATGTTACGAAATTCTTAGAAAAGTTCCAAAAGGAAAAGTAACAACTTACAAAGAATTAGCTAAAGCTCTAAATTCCAAAGCATACAGGGCAGTTGGAAATGCAATGAATAAGAACCCATATGCACCAGAAGTCCCCTGTCACAGAGTAATAAACTCAAATGGGGATGTAGGGGGATTCTTTTCTGGAACCAAAACTAAAGTAAAAATCCTAAAAGAAGAAGGAGTTGAAATAAAAAATAATAAGATAAATTTAGACAAACATCTTTATGAGTTCTAATAGAAAAATTTATATCTAATTTAACCATTGAACAAATATGGAAAAAAAGAGAAAAGTAGGAAGTGGTTTTGGAGTAATGATTCTTAAAGAGGGGAAAGTACTTCTAGGAAAACGTCACGAAGACCCTGAAAAAGCATCAAGCTTACTAAAGGGAGAGGGGACATGGACAATGCCAGGGGGAAAATTAGAATTTGGAGAATCTTTTGAGGAAGGAGCAAAAAGAGAAGTTTTAGAAGAAACAGGAATAAAAATAAATAGTCCAAACGTAATCTGCCTAAATAATGATATAGTAGACACTGCACATTTCATAACAGTGGGTTTGTTCACAGATAATTTTGAGGGAGAACCAAAAGTAATGGAACCAGATGAAATAACAGAATGGCAGTGGTTCGATATAGAAGATTTGCCAACTCCATTATACTTTCCGAGCGAAAAAATATTAGCTAATTATAAAGAAAAAAAATTCTACTTAAAAAAATAAAAGAGAAAAGTTACTTCTTGTTCAAAGTAATCTCTATCGTTGAAACTCTAATTTGTTTTCCTTCTTTATTCTTGAACTCTTCACTACCTATCTCAATTTTACCAATGTCACAAGTATTCTCCAAAAATCTTCTACTGGCAACTTCCGCAACATCCACAGCCCTTGAAATAAACTTACCTCTTGCCTTAACCACTATTTCTTTAGAGTTTTGAGTTGTAAATTGCATTACCACACCCGTAACATAATTCATAAAAGGCTTACCACCAATAAAAACTACATTGTCATTACTATTCCGCCTCTGCACTTCTCTTCTCACATCTGGTTGATCAGTTGTATCTTCCGCCATTTTAATACCTCCATGGATAGGTGAATATTATTTATTCTGCTTAGCCAATCTAGTCATATATCCCGCTATAATATTTCTCAATTTCTTGGATTTGACGTCGACCAGTTCTTCTACAACTTTTTTATTATCGTTAAAATCCTTCTCAAACTTATCTGGATTATCTCTAAATAACTTGAGAGTTACCCTTTTGATCATAGTAGTTTTGATTCTTCCCATACAATAGGCTTAATTGAAACTATTTATAAGTCTTACTTTTTAGAACGTTTATACATTAGAATAGCATAGTTTACCGGATTCTTGAATTTTTTCATTATATGGTCTGGATCGGGGATCTGCAGATCTCTGTAATAATTATTGTTATCATAATTAGGGGGGAGAATCTTCTCTTTTTGCCTCTTATGCCAATTTAACTGCGAAAGCAAGTAACCTTCTCTAAGCGGCTCAGGATTTGCAGAGTTCCATTCTCTAACTTTTTTATCTATATCTTCAAAATTCCAACCAACACATTTTAAGAAATTTATCAAAACAAATAAAAAACGCTTTTTCCCATCCTCCAACCCAGTCAAACCTTTCTTTATACTCTCTGGAAAGAATTTTTCAGGCACAGTGTCCTTAAACTCTTCATAATTTTTAGGACCTTTAATTGTTTCAACATACTCTTCCCTTGCACTTCGAATGTTTTTTATCCTGGAATGCCAATCAAAAGCCTGCATCATTAATTTAGAAGCATCTCTTTCAGTTATTTTCTCTCTATTTTCCAAAAACCCAACATCAAACTTTACAGTTTTGGGATTGGCAGAATTCTTATCAAAACTTAATAAGTTACTAGGATCAACAGGCAAACTAACAAGACCACTTTTTTCGTGTAAAGAATAAGGAGCCCTATACATATGTCTGCTAGATATCAGAACGGTGTCTATCTTAAGAACCTCATTAGTTCTTTCTTTGAACTCTTCAAAGAGGGGTTTTTTGATCATATTGGTTAAATACTCAGTTATAACTTTTGGACCTTCTGGAAATTGATCTTTTATTAAAATGTTATTAACTTCAATAGGAAATGCTTCGAAAGGAACAACAATATGAAACCCCTTATTTCCAGAATATTTAACAAAAATACTTTTTACATCATGAAATTTCATAGCTTCGACAAGATAGTGGGCAATTATTTTAGAATCTTCTAAATCTGGACTATCAATATCCAAAACCAAATCCCAACCTATCCTAAGAGGATCTAACTTTTTTTTAGGCATACCAGGGGCCAAAGAAAGAGGATCACCCCAAGTTTCTTCAGAAATATGAAAAGAAGTTCCACCATCTTTTACAAAGTCCAAAATCTCCCCATCATACTGGATTATATTTGGTCTCCTAGCAAAGCCCCTTTCACCCAATTGAACAGCAATTTCTTTATCTTTACAATTTTCATAAATGCCCTTTTGTACATCAGACCTAGAATAATAATCCAAAAAATTTGATACCATAAAAAGGAGAAACTATCCCAATTTTAAATAAATTTGCCTACTGGGAATTAAGTTGAGATTCTATCTTTTCCAACTCAGAACTCATTTCAAATGAGATTTTATTCAATTCAGTTATTTGTTTTCCAATTATATCAAGGGCAGTGTTGAAGTCTTTTTTTACAAGGACTCCCGTACCTACATTCATTAGAACATCTTTGGGTTTTTTTAATTCAGCTTCCAAGAAAATACCACTTCCAAAAGGAACAAATGATTTTTTATCCTCAATATCTTTCAAACTAGACAAACCATTTCTAAGATCTTCAAGTTCCAAAACTTGTTGGGATAACGAAGCAAGTTGATTTCTAAGATTAGTTAGGTTATGGTTCATGAGTTGCATCTCAAGAGCTTTCATCTGGTCTTTATCAAATTCAGTCATTTCTTCTTTCCTTTAGTTTCTACTTTTTTCTTTGGAGCACTTCTTTTTACCTTACCATTTTCAATAACTTTCATTTTAGAGCTAATCATTGCTTTATGAACATCTATGGTTGAAGCACCTTTCTTTATTTTCAAAATATCTTTCAAAGGTTCCAAATGTTTAGTATTACATTTTTTCCTTCTGACATTACCGTCTATAATAACATAACCATCCTTCAGTGTATCAACCACTACTGCAGTTTGCCCAGCATCTCTACCGGCAATCTTGACACAAATTCTTCCAACATCAAACATTTTACTCAATTTGCTCCTTTATTTTTTTTCTACTACAAACAGAACACAAAACACCACCAAAAGGTCTAGAGGGTCTTTTTTTAGTTTTAGACAAATTTTTAAATTTAGATTGCTTTAATTTTGGAATTCCTTGCAAAGGTTTTCCGCAACCACTACATTTGGGTATGCTTATTTTTCTCTTCCTATAATGAACAACATTCTTTCCACTAGGAATCTTTACAAAAACCCTTCTTAATGTTCGTGACTTGTGTTTTCCTGCTGGCATTTTAGTGTACCTTCAATATCTTTCTTAAGGTGATGCTGAATATTATGGAAAATATAATGTATATCCATAACCAACTAGAGATTCCAATAAAACTAATCTCTAACTCAGCATATACTCCTCGTAGCCATCCGAAGATGATTATGAGTGGAATAAAGGTGATTAGCATTGGTTTAAAAGAGTTTTTCATTTGGGCCATTGACCTTTCCATAGACTTTTTTTGAAGTTCCATGACTTTGGTTGGATCATCCTTGTACTCTTTCATTTGTTTCCTTATATCTTTCATCTCTCCTTTGACAGATTTCATTAATACTTGATCCGTCATAAACTTGTACGCTAATGTAATTAGAAAGGTCAAAATAAAAGATATAAAAATTAATCCACCAAGAGGAGAAGATTCTATAATTCCTCCAAAAATTTTGTTAAAAAAACTGTCAAGCACCATTGTCTAATTTTTAATAATCTGCTTTTTAAAGCTTACTCTCCCCCCATCATTTTTCTCAAAGCTGGATTCATATCCATCATGTGCTGTTGAGCAATATCCTCATACAATTTATAGATAATCATAACTGCTAACAAAATACCAGTTCCCCTAGATAACGCTCCAGTCAGATCAGCAGTAGCTGCCAAGATACCAACCGCAGCACCACCCATAACAGTCAAAGGCGTAATATATCTTTTAAGCACAGTTTCCAAAACTCTTGGGTCCCTTCTAAATCCAGGCATTTGCAATCCTGAAGACAATATTTGTTTAGCTTGAGATTTTGCATCCATTCCAGATGTTTGCACCCAAAATATAGAAAATATAACTGCACCAATTACCATAAAAGACATGTAAGACAAAGCTTGCAAGATTGGAGTTAAACCCCAAACACCAGCTTTTATACCACTAAGAACATATTCTACTAAGTTAGGAGCATGTGTCCAATAAACTAAACCAGAAATTGGAATTTGTCCAGAAAATTGACCAAAGATATGCTGGGAAGCCCAAGCCATCAAACCAGTTTCCCCAACTCTATTCTGAAGTAACCTAGCCCATAATTGAACATTAGCTAACAAAGCGGCAACCAAAATAACTGGAATGTTAGATGTATAAATAAATCTCAACGGCCATCTCATACCATGCCCCCTTATTCTACCAAACGATAAAGGAATTTCAACCTTCATTGCTTGAGCATATACGGACATGACAAAAACAACCACAGTAAATAAAATAGCAAAGAAAGGAATCGCCGCACCCCATAAATCAGCATTCATAAGAGATCTAAAGAAAACCCAAACAGCCCCAACAGGAGGCAAACCAGAACCAAATGCAAATTTACCAGCAGTACTTAATGGAGAAAATGCTCTTATGAAAATTTGTTGAGATACTCCAGCTGCAATAAACAAGCTAACACCAGAACCAAATCCCCATTTAGACACAACTTCATCCATAAACAGTATTAGAAAACCACCAAGGATTAATTGAAAAGTTAAAATAAACTGCATTGTTTTGTAAACTGCAGGTGCAAGGGTAGCTAATGGAGCCAAACCACCCATAAATACATAAATAAAAGCTTCAAAAATTATGAAAAATACAGCAAGTAATTTCTGTAGACCTTGAAAATACTTTTTCCCTTCAGAAGTTGTTAGATCTATGTTTAGTATACCTGATCCTGTTAAAAGTTGCAACACAATAGATGAGGTAACAATAGGACCAATACCCAAAGACATAATGGAACCAAAACTAGCACCAAGGATAATCGACAACTGCTCAAATTGAGCTAAAGAATTTTGACCCAAACCAAATAAAGGAATCATAGAAAGTATAAAGAACGAAAAAAGAATTATTCCAGTCCACTTCATCTTTTCCTTAAACGACAATTTCTGGAGTGGAGCCCTTACTTCGGGCAAATTAGCCATTAAATTCTTTAAGAACATATTTCTGCTTCTCCGCCCGCCTTCTTAATTTTTTCAAGGGCGGTCTTTGAAAATGATTTACACTTAATTTTTAGTTTCTTGGTAATATTACCAGTACCTAAGATTTTATCATATTTTGAAGCATCAAATATGTAAAATTCCCCAACTTTTTCACTTAAATTATCATTAACATAATCCAAATTTAGAACTAAATTCTTTTTACCAACCCTTCTTTGATTTTTGAAACCTTTTTTACCAAAATAAGCTAACCCAAATTCTTTAAGGATTGTTGGTTTTTTCTGATCTGCTCTTTTACCAGTACCAGCATTACCCCTACCACCACGATTACCTGCACCCCTATGCTTTTTCATAGAACCATAACCATGTGTGGTCTTTGCACGCATCCTAGTATTCTTTTTCCTTTTGTTTGTAGGCATCTTACAACATCCTTTGTATTAAATCATTAATTTTTTCCTTTCTATAGCCAAGCGCACCACCTAATGAAAATGGCTTCTTCGTTCCCTGTTGAGCATAACCTTTTTTGGGTGGGCTCAATCTGAAGAATTGTTTCAAACCAGGGATATCCTTTAATTTCATTTTTCCTTCAATTAATTCAGAAGATATTTCGTCAAAACTTTTCTTAACTTTTTCTTTAACATAACTTTCATCAACACAAACATTACCTGGAAGCCTACCTCTTTTTTCAATTAAAAGAGATAAAGTATTCTTATCTATCTCTCCCCAAGTAGAATGATCTTTTATGACATTAATCATTCCTTTCATATCTTTAGAAGAATCAATAATTGTGCAAGTATTCTTTTTATGAAGGTTTAACAAATTAAAAGTATTTTTTACTTTTCTAGATAATCCCTGCTGTCCAGCAATCCTAATTATGACAATCTTAACCATTCTTACCCTCTGTTAAACCAGACTTTTCATAATACTCTTGTTTTATTTTTGTTGTATTTAATTTTTTGAACGCATCCATACAAGCCCCAACCAAATTTAATTGAGTTTTTGTCTGACCATACGTTTTGGAATAAATATCACTTATACCTGCAAATTTCAATATTTTTTGCACTTCTTTGTGAGCAGTTAAACGAGTACCCTTTGGAGCTGGTATAAGACTAATCTTAACACTACCACGCTTTCCAGATACACTAAGAGGAATAGAATGATTTTCACCACATGCACAAGACCAAGAGCCACAACCCCTCCTAATTTTCATAATACTTAACTTAGCATTTCTAATTGCTTTTTCTCTAGCTGGAACTGTTTCCTTGGCTTTGCCCCTTCCAAGCCCAATATAACCATCCCTATTTCCAACAACAGCAATTGTAGAAAACTTAGGTTTATTTCCCTCACTAGTTTTCTTTTGGGTTTGTTTCCAAATACTTCTCTTTCCACCACCGAACTTTCCTTTAGATTGACCTATGGCAATTAATTCATACTCCAAACCTGGCAAAAGAACGTCAACAATTTCAGACTCTAATATTTTAAAACCATTATCAAAAACTTCATCGATATTTTTAATCTCTCCAGACTTAACTTTCTTTCCAAGAGATGTTTTGGGGATCCACTTAGCAATAGCTTCAGCTCTCCTATTCAATTCGGCTTCTTTTCTATCTACAAATTTGCCTTTTCTGTCGTTTCTATTTTGTCTTCTCATTTGAACCCATTAATTTAGTTTTTACCTCTTCAAAATTTTTAGGTAAATCTTCAGGATTTAAACCTATTTTTAAATATTTTGAAAATTGCTTTTCATACTTTTCAGGACTTGTTTTCTTCAATTCAGAAGAATAAACTGATAAAAGCTTCCCACTAATAACATCATCGTTTGGGAATATATCTTTTGAACAAGGAACACCCAATCCAGAATCAATTAATCCCTTAATTGTTGCTGGTAATCTTGTTCCCTTAGTTACAGAGTGAAGACCAAAGTCTACAATACCTTCTTTGACTTTTTCTTTAATAGTATTACCAAAGAGAATTCCTGTCAAATAAGCTGCAGATATATTGCCTGTAGATCCTTTCCAACCATACTTCCTAAGAGATGTTGAATCAACAGATAACAAACATTTGTCTCCATTTTCATTAAATTCAATGGCCTGTATAATAATCTTATTATTCGATGGTCTAATGACTATCCGTATCTTATTTGAAGAAAGATACTTTATTCTCTTTCTGTAATCGGTTTTACCATTTCTCTTACGCCCGAATTTTACCGTATGTGTTTTACTTTTTGACATTTTCAAATAACCTATTATCTGTTAAATATGTTTTTATGTGGCCTTTGCTTCTAAAGTAACCACCCTTTATCCTTCTATAAACTAATCTATAATTTGAAAGAGAGATTAATTTTTTGTCTCTTAGTTCCTTTGCAAAAGATCGTTGTATTCTTATCTTATTTATCCAAGACCTTTTCCTACCAAGTCTTGCAGTTTTCTTTCCTTCTCTTGAACCAGGACCTGTTTTTCTCCCCTTCCTTTTTTGTTTGAGAACCTTTCTTGCCCTTACTCTTGACACAGAATTTTTTTGATTCTTTTTAATTGCCTTTAATACTCTAAGAGATCTTATATCTGATCTTGTTATTGCTTCCTTTATTTCAGATAACTTATCCTCATCGAAGGTTACTCTTTTTTTACCAACACCAAAAACTTTTGCGGCCAGTTTCTTTTGTTTATCTAATTTCATTGTTTAGTCCCTGGAACACTTCTCGCCATATGTCCGCTTTTTGATTTGGTTGTGTCTTTTTTAACATCAATCCCCTTTGAGATTTTCTTTTCTTCTTGTTTTGCACCCAAAACTTCTTTTTTTACTTCTTCCTTCTTTGCATCATCCTTATTTCCTTCATCCTTCTTTTCTTCTTTCTTTTTAGATGCCTTTTCTTCTTCTTTTTTCTTCTTAATTTTCCTTCCCTTTGAAGTATCTTTTCTTTTAGTTAATTTAGATTTAGAATCTTTCAAAAAAGCAGCAATATCTTTAACATTGGAGACGGGTATATTACTCTCGAGACATTTTTCAAGTATTTTGATTTTGTTCTTCAAACCGACACCAGAAGAAATAAGAACTTCGTGTTTGGTGCTATCAAATCCTTTCAAATCATCAATTCTTGTTAAATAATGAATGATTTTTCCACTAGGAAGAAGATTTTTAACCAACTTTGGAGATTTAAAACCCACAGAAGGATTTTTTTGATGCCCCTTTTTATGTAATCTACGTTTATTATGCAAACCTCTTGGTTTTCTCCATTTAGACTTTGTCTTGCCTTTTAATATATTAGAATCCTGTCTCAAGAATTTTGGCTTCTTAGACTTCAAAATTTTCCTGATTGCCAAAATGTCTTTCATTCTTCTTTTTCTCCTGCTTTGTTAGTTATGTAAATTCCATCTTGAAAACGTCTTCTATCTCTATTTGTAATTCTAGTTGACTTTTCCAAATTTGCAGCACTTTGACCAACAGCTTCAATATCAAATCCAGAAAGAGTAATTACATCTTTATTTATTTCGACCTTAACATTTTCTAAAATTTTAGCACTTCTTGAAACTTTTTCTCCTAAAAAGTTTTTTATAATTATTTTATTTCCTTCTTGAGTTACAGTCATAGGAAAGTGTCCAGAACAAATTTTTAAAGAATACACAAAATCTCTTTTTGTACCCATCAGCATATTTTCAATATGGGCCTTAAGAGTTTTGAGAACCATTTTTTCTTTTTTTGATGCATTTGTATACTCTAAAGATAAAATATTACCTTCCTTAGTTAACTTAAGACCAGGATAAAAATATTTTCTATCTAAAGTACCATTAGGTCCGCTAGCTTTTAATGACAAAGGATCTATCGTGATCTCTATCCCATCGGGGATTACTATAGTTTCCTTTAAGTTTATTTTAGCCATTTTAGTAACAATAAGCAATAAGCTTTCCACCCAATCCTTTCTCAATCGCCTCATCATGCATCATCAAACCTTTTGGAGTTGATACAATAATTATTCCAAAACCATGTGCAGGAAGGTATCTTTTCTCGAACTTCTCATATTCATTCTTTTTAACAGAAAATCTTGGCTTAATAACTCCGCATTTGTTTATGCTTCCAGCCAATTCAATTTCCAGAAAGTCTCCCCGTTGAGTTTTAACCGACTTAAAGTCTTTAATATAATTCTTGCTCTTTAAGAGAGTGAAAACAGAATTAATAAACTTGGATGCATTTTTAACAGTACAAGTTTTCAAACTCTTTTGTTCACAATTCAAAATGTGTGACATTGCATTTGCTAATGGATCGTTTAATGACATTTTTAACCTCAACTATATTTTTTAAACCCTATATTCTTTGCTACTTCTCTAAAACATTGTCTGCATAGACCAATGCCATACTTTTGTATATGGGCACCATTTCTCCCGCATCTTTTACATTTCCGTAACGCATTACCACAACTTCTTTTTTTCGGTTTGTTATGTTTAATAAACTTAGCCAGTTTAGCTGGCTTTGCTTTGAGCTGTTTAAACGCTTTCCTATGATCACTTGCAGTCATTTTATTCTTCCACCCCTAGATTAACATTAAATTTACTTTTAGCATAATCCATTGCATCATCTTTTTTGATGGAATGACCCTTTCCAACTTTTGTTTTTCTATACTTTCTCTTTTTAATTCTGTAACCTGGTCTCTCTAATGTAACTGCAACTTCTAAGCCCACAATTCCAATCTCAGGATCATATTCTATACCAGGAATTTCAATATATTCTGGAATTCCAAATGAAAAATTACCATCATTTCCAAAAGATGTTGGATTTATTTTATTCTCAACAGCGGCGAGCAACCTTTTCAACAACTCTTCCGCAGCTTTGCCCCTTATAGTAACTTTAGTTCCAATTTCTAAACCAGGTCTAACGCCCCATTTTGGTATTCTCTTACTAGATACATTATTAATAGATTTTTTGCCAGAAATCATGCTCAAAAGCTTTGAAGCTTTTTTTAGAAGCTCTCCAGCTTCTCCAACTCCTTTGTTAAGAGTTATCTTCTCTATCCTAATTTCTTTCATCTTATTCATTTTGAAGTGTAATCAATGGTTTATCTTTGCCAATTACAAAAGCAAAATCTTTCAAAGTTTCAAAATCAGATTTTCCATCACTGAAAATTATTTTTTTAGATTGAATACCTTTAAAATTCTCTATTTTTTTCAAAATACCTGCTCTACCTATTTGTTTTCCACCTGTAATATATACAAAGGCACCTTCTTTGAAATCTACTTTTTCTTTAAATTTACCTTCGCTAAAAATAAGAGAGTCATAAGTTTTAAAATCTTTTTTATCTGATAAAATATTTGTCCCGTCAAATAAGTTTATTTGCAATTTCTTACCTTTCAGAGATGTTTTTCCAATAACTTTCATAGGTTTTATCTTGGATTCCTCTTTAGAAATTTCAACAGGAGCAAGTTTTCCTTTTGTGCTAAATAATATTCTATAATTCTTATCTTTAACAGAGACTACATCCATAATTCCAACTGGAAATTTTATATCTCTTCTTATTCTTCCATCTATTTTAACAAGACCATTTGAAAGCATGAATTTGACTTCTCTAGAATTACTACATATTTTCAAAAATTCCTTTAAGAAAGTTCCAATAGACACACAACTATCTAAACTATGAGTTCCTGAACTTGGTTTTGCAATCCAAGAGTAAGCCTTCCTGTGAATAGGCCACGTCTTAGGGGCAGCCAGTCTTTTGATATGATTTCTTACCATTTTATTTCCTTTCCAAGATTGCCTTTCTTTTCTTGTCCTCCAATTTTATTTCAGTTATGACTAAATTTGATGGGTGAATGGGATATGATGTTCTTGAACCATCCTTTTTTAAGATACCTATATTTTCAATATGAACTCTCAAGTTTTGCCTATCTACTCTAGACACTTCTCCAACTTTTCCTTTAAATTGTCCTCTCAAAATTTTCACTTTATCTCCTTTTCTGATAAGAAGATTCCTCTTACCATATTTTTGTCTCAATTCCTTTGATAATGAAGTAGATACCAATCTATCTCTAACGTGTCCGGGAGCGTTATGAATATATTTACGCTGCCTTCTAGGTTGTTTGCTCCTCTTCCATGAAATTGAAAAAATTGATTTCATTTTAAACTATAATCTTGGCTAGCTTACTAACAGCTGGCCATCTTTCAGTAGCCTCCTTAGCAATAGGTCCTTTAAACGAAGTTCCCTTTGGATTACCTTTCTCATCTTTACAAATTATAACCGCATTATCATTAAATTTAATTCTATTTCCATCTAATCTTCTATACTCCTTAGATTGTCTAACTACAATCGCAGACATTACTTGCTTTCTAACACTCTTATCACCCTTGATTATAGAAACTGTAACCAAATCACCAACACCAGCGGAAGGAAATCTTCCCTTAACAGTTTTAGATCCTTTTATGGAAATTAAATAAGCAATTTTAGCACCCGAATTGTCACAGACTCCCATCTTGGAACCTCTTACAATACATCTTGGAATTCTTGCTTTTATTGCTTTCATTTTAATTTCTCAATTATGACAAATTTCTTTGTTTTACTTATTGGTCTACATTCTACAATCTTTACCTTATCTCCAACATTACAATCCAAACAAAGAGGATTGTGAACACTGAATTTAGATGTTCTATGTTCAAATCTTTCATATTTTCTAACTGGGCGTATTCTAGTTATTTCGACTCGTGCAGATTTATGGGCGTCTCTGGAAACTACTTTTCCAGTAAAAGTTCTCCCCCTTAACTTTATGCTACTATCTGACAATTCCCTACCTAACTCTTCAACCTTTTCTTTAGGCAAATTCAATTCAATTCCGATTCCGCTGTTTTTTTTCATTTTATTCTATCCTTCAGATGACCAACCATTGATTTTCCATCAACAATTTTTCCGTCAATCTTTAGCATGACATGACTTTTGATTATTTTTTTTGTTCCATTGCTTTCAATCACAATAATATTTTTCGTCTCATCGATTACTTTTCCTTTCAACCCAACCAACTTTTCATTTTTGGACTCTACAACCTCTATACACGAGCCAATTAACCCACCTTTCCACTTCATCTTACTCTATCGTGTCGGGATTAAAGCCGAGTTTTATAAGCTCTTCCTTAACCTTCGATATGTGATCTCCTTGCAACTCTATAATTCCATCCTTGTAAGTTCCACCACAAGCAAGTTTATTTTTGAGTTGTTTAGCCAAATCCTTTATGTTGATACTGTTTTGATCAAGACCTTTAATAACCGTAACGAGTTTTCCGTAACGTTTCTTGTCTTTCTTAACAGTTATTCTTTGTTCCTCTTTGGATATGGTTTCACAGACACAAAGATCCATTGGTAGGCCACATTTTGGGCATACGACGTTCATACCTTTTCAATACCTCCCTTTATTTTTTTCAAAGTATATATTCTAGCAATAGTTCTCTTTATTTCTTTGATTTTTCCAGGATTTTCAGGAACAGTTCCTATCGCAACCTGAGCATTAATCTTAATCAGTTCCTTCTTTAGCTCAACCATTTTATCATCCAAGGCTTTCTCATTCATCTGAGCTAATTCATTCTTTCTTATTATTGCCATCTTCTTCCTTTTTCTTTTTTAATTCTGCAGCAGTAGGAACCTTTTCTTGTTCTATTTTCTTTACTTCTTTTTTTTCCTTTGGTTCATTTGCAGTTACTGTTTTTTCTTTTACTTTTTCATTAGAGACCTTTTCGTCAGCATTAACTTCTTCATTCTTTTCCTCTTTTTTCTCTTCTTCTTTTGATTCTTCTTCTATTTCTTCAACCACAACAGGTTCCCTAATAGTTATCTTATCTGGAAGTTCAACATCAGGAGTAAGAATCATAACTTTGACACCTATTGCGCCAGACTTTAAATGGGCAATTGCATAACCTCTTGAAACAAGATTTTCTGAAACATTGCCAGATTTCTTTAAGTGCCCGGCAGAAAATCTCCAACTTTTAGATCTTGTACTTGGAATTCCTCTACCTGTAATAACGATTTCAGCGCCTTGGGCACCGGCAGCCATAATCAATTCTAACATCTTATAACCAGTGAACTTGAAACGTCTTGGTCCAAATCTCTCAAATGAACTAACAATATCTTTAGCTACAGATTTAGGATTCAAAAATGGACGATCAATCTCACTAACTTCAATTTGCGGATTTTCCAATCCAAATTTATTTTTTAAAACAGCAGTTAATTCCTTTATACCTTTTCCCTTGCTTCCAACAATCAAACCAGGTTTAGAAGTATAAACCACAACCTTTTCACCAAGGGGGGTTTTTTGTATATCAGTATGACTATAACCAGACTTCCCAACTACGTCAGACATATGTTCTTTTATCCCAAACTCTTTCAAGTTTTTCCTAATTATTTCTCTCTCTATCATTTTTCTTTTTCCACAGCTTTTATCTGTAGATGAGTTTTCTTCATCTTTCTTCTTCTAAGCCTACCATAATGCCATTGATCAGGACCCTTATTTGCAATTACTTCTGAAATGATTAAAGTGTCAACATCCAATCCTTTATTTTCAGCATTGGCTTCAAGCGAATTCAAAAGCAAGAGGAAATGACCAGAAGCTTTTTCAGGATATCTTCCAGCAGCAATTTTTCCAGGTTTATGTCCAACATCTCTATTGTATCTTTTGAAAGGAACTGCTCTTTTCTTATCAATAACATCTTGTAAGAATGCCTTCGATTGTGCCAAGCCTCTTCCTCTAAGATATCTTGCAATTTCTACAGATTGTTTTATAGATATCGGAAGATTTTTAACGTTAACACTAGCAAAATGTGCTTTCTCAGAATCGACCTTCGGAATTTCCTTTTTCCTTTTGACCTTTTCCTTTTTTACTTCTTCCTTTGCTTTTTTATCTTCCGCCATTTTTATTTCACAGATTGGGATGAACTAGATCTAGTTGCACCAATTCCTGGAGCACTATGTTTAATTCTTGTTCTTGTATCTACAAATTCTCCAAGACGATGTCCAAGCATGTCAAATACAACTAAAACAGGCATGAAAACCTTTCCATTATAAACATAAATTGTTAAGTCAATCATTTCAGGTAAGACAATCATACTTCTACAATGTGTCTTAATATTTTTCTTATATTTTCCTTCCCTTGTGGCACTTATTTTTTTTAATAGTTTTTTTTGTTCTTCAGTGAATCCTCGAAGAAGGGTTCTCCTATGTCTAGCAGGGACAAGTTTAGCAAAGTCTTGCATATTCAAATTAATCAATTCTTCCTTAGTCTTTCCTTTGTAAGTTAATTCTTTTGCCATTTTATTTCTTACCTGTTCTCTTTGGAGAGATTGAACCAACCTTTCTTCCAGGAGGAGCATGTCTTGAAACCGTTCGTGGTTTACCCATATGTCTTCCCCTACCAGATCCAAATGGATGATCAACTGCATTCATAGCAACACCAGATGTCTGCGGATAAAGTCTGTTTCTCGCCTTCATAATAAAGTGTCTTTTACCAGCTTTAACTATTGGTTTATCTTTTCTACCGCCGCCGGCAACAATACCAACAGTGGCTCTACAATCAACATCAAATAATTTTATTTTTTTAGAAGGCATTTTAACGGATACCTTAGTTCTAGTTTTTCCTACAACAGTTGCAAATGAGCCTGCAGATCTTATGTACTTGCCACCATCACCGACCTTTGATTCAATATTATAAACAATAGTACCTATCTTTGTACTT
Source organism: Candidatus Woesearchaeota archaeon (assembly GCA_964474895.1). GTDB lineage: Archaea > Nanobdellota > Nanobdellia > SCGC-AAA011-G17 > PNOQ01 > CAYFNK01. The sequence goes on along the minus strand of CAYYUK010000001.1, from coordinate 52,387 downwards.
TTTAGTGGAACCGTATTACCATTTTCTACTTTTGAAAGTTTTCCAGTTTGAACCTTCTTACCAGTATGGATTCCCAATGTAGCAAATGTAAGACCCCTATCACCATTTTCATATTCTATTTCTGCCAATGGAGCAGTATGTCCAGGGCATTTCAAAAAGTTCTTAACAACACCATTCATAACACTAGTTTTTTCAACATCATCATAAGATCTATGGAATATTGCAGAGACAAATCTATGACCAGGAGTTCTATATGTGGAAGTTCCTCTTCCCCTTCTCTGTGAAATAATTCGTTTTCCCATTTTACATTAAACCTAATTGTGTTGCAACATCAATTGCAGGTGTTTCTGGAGAAATTGAAATGTAAGCTCTCTTATGTCCTGCTCTATCAATCAAAGTATTAACTTTTACAACTTTCAATTTAAATTCCTTTTCGATAGCTTCCTTTATTTCAGGTTTCCTAGCTTTATTATCTACTACAAATATTAATTTATTTTCTGATTCCATCAACCTAACTGCCTTTTCAGTTGCTAAAGGATATTTTATTATGCTATATTGATCCATTTTTATTCGAATAATTTCTCCTTTTTCATTTTTTCAATAGCATCCAAAGACCAAACTGTTGATCTTCCAGGAACCGCTCCAGGTGCCAATAACTCAGCATTTAGTGAATTAACATTTGAAATATCAAAACCTGCAAGATTTCTGCAAGCTTTTGACATTGCAGATTCATTTGAAACAACAACCAAAACACCTTTTGATTTTTTATATTTTCTCCCTCTAAGAGTTCCCTTTCCAGCACGAACTTTCTTATTCGCACCTCTTTCAATCTCTTTTTCTAATCCTAATTTGCTAAATAATAAAATTGCATCTTTTGATTTAGATAAACTTTCCAATTTTTCAACAACAGTAGCTCCATTTTCACAAGTTGCAGCTATAGCAGATCTTATTGCTTTTCTATTTTCTTTCTTGTTTATTGCCTGTCCAAGATTCTTTTCTGCCTTTGGAGGGTGCGCTCTTCTTCCACCTACAGTTCCAGAAACAATAGCACCGGTATAAACAAATTGCGTACCCCTTCTTATCATGACTTTCCTAGGTATTCTTGACATACCCCTACCATATCCGCCCCTATATTTTTTTCTTCTTCTAGACAATTTAGCGGAGTAGTCCATACCTGCTCGTGGACTGGCACCATAATCTTGCCTCCTTGAAGACTGTAAAGAAAAAACAGCTCTTTTAATCAAATCAGGTCTAACTTCTTCAGAAAACACTTTAGGTAAATCTATGCTTTTTGTTTCCTTACCTTGTAAATCATATAATTTGGCTTTCATTGTTTTGAACTTTGACTCACAGAAATTATTTCAGGAGCATTAAGAGTCTTCTTACCTCTAATATTTTTAGTTAACATAATTAATCTCTTTGCAGGACCAGAAACAGATCCTTTAATTAAAACGTAATCATTTTTTAACTCACCATATTGTTTGATACCACCCATTTGGTTTATTTCTTTAGGATCTGAACCTATATGTGAAACCAACTTATTGTAATCTGTTCTTTTATGGTATCCATGTTGACCATGTTGTGGAACTCTCCAATCTGTTTTTCTTGGAGTAAAAGCACCAAGATTACCAGGAGATCTTCTTTTCTTCTCAGATTTATGTGATTTCAAAGATATTCCAAATCTTTTAACAGGTCCCTGGAATCCCTTTCCTTTTGTAATTGAATGTGTATCGACATATTCACCAGCCTTTAAGATATCTGAAACCTTAATATCTTTCTCCAACAGAGATTTGGCAAATTCTAAGTCTCCATTCAAAGGCAATTCAAATATTTCTGGTTTTTTCTTACCTATTTTTGTTAATTTTGGTTGAGTATAGACAACTAGCCTAATATGATCATATTCTTTTGGAATTTCGTTTTTAGCTTCCTTTTTTGATAAGTTTATTTTCCTGCCCAATTCTTTATCTAAATTTTTTGAGAAAATCTGAGAAATAACAGAAAAACCGTATGGAGTTTTTTTGTAAAAACGAAGAGAAAGAGGCTTTAAAGGGGGACACTCAATAATTGTCACAGCTGTAAACACGTTTAGGTTTTCAGTCCTGGGACTTATACTCTTTTCAAAAATATGTGTCATTCCAGCTTTGTAACCTGCAAAACCAATGATATTTTGAGAATCAGATTTCACCCAAGACTTAATTGTAGAATATATTTTTTTAGACCTAACTCTAGGCCAAACTTGCATACTTCCGGATCTTGGTTTATGTGACTTTGACATTTGTTATTTGCGCTCTTAACGCTTTTATATACTTTTCTGTCTAGAACCAGCGACTAACGTCTTACAATCAATAGGGTAAGATTAGCTAATTTGGGCAATTTATAAAGGTTTTGCTTAAGCCTCAAATTCTTTCTCCACAACACTCCCAGAACCGTCAATTATTAAGTTTCTAACAAGTTTCCCCTTTCTTTTAGCAAATAACCTTGCTTTTTCAGAATCATCTGCATATTCTTTGGGAATAACAACATCTTCAATCACAAAAGTGCAAGATAATTCTAATCTTTTCTTAAATTCAACATCAATAATTTTATCAGAAAAATCCAAAGGTAACACAGCTTTTCCGAAATTCTTCTTTAAAGCACTACCTGGTTTAGGCAGAGTCTTTCCAACTTTTAAAGAACCACTAGGAAATTCAAGGTTTAACAAAACAAATTCACATTCATCACAAAATTTAACCAAATCAGTACCAGAAATTTCTTTTTTCTCCAGTTCTTCTTTTTTCTTCCCAGAATAGAATAATTTACCGTCAACAGATATTTTCTCAAAAGAACCACCAATAGCCCTAGTCAAATCTTTAATTAAGTCATAAGAACATGTAACTTTCAAAACATCTTTTGGCTTAACAATCTTCAGCAAAGACCTATTTTCATACTTACCGGGCCCAAACCTTACAAACTGTTTATGCACCTCTTCATCAACGTTACCATTAAACAATCTTTCAGTGAATATCATACCAATTCAGATAATATTTTGATTTATAAGTTTATTTGTAGAAAGGTATATAAGCTAAAAATACTTTCAGTAAATATGAAAAAACAAACAATATTCTTCTCGATATTGATACTTACAGTGGGTGCCCTATTTTTCTCATTTCTAAACTTTATGGATTTTAGTGGTTATGCTGTAAAAGATATAGATAATTGCCTAATTGCAAAAAATAAGTTTGAAATTTCACAAAAACACTTTGAATGTACAAGCGAAGGTGTTGGTGATGAAACAACAGACATTTGTACAAGAGAAGGAGAAACAATAACATATACCTACTCAAAATCTAACTTTAAAGAATGGATATTCGAAAAAGAGGGAAAAATAGAGATTTATACTTACGATTTAAAATCGAAAACGTGCAAAACTGGGTGATATAAATTTTAAGCGTATTAGATTTTGTTTACATATCAATAATAGGAATTCTTTTAGTAGTGTTAATAATAAAATCTATAAAAAAATTTGAAAAGAACCAATATATATTATCCTTGCTAATTATAATTCCAATAATATTCTTAATAGCACAATATTTTGTTGTAAATGAAATAATAACCAATTTATTATTAGTAATATTCATGGCATCAATTATATTCTACCCTTTGACATTTTTAATTAAAAAGTTAAAAAATAAAAGAATAAATCTGCTTATCTTTCTAACATTATTAATTGAATGGGATTGGATAATAACTTGGGTTTACTTGAATAAATATTCTTTAGATGAATTAAACCCACTATTGGATATTGGGAGCTTGCTTTTTTTTAGTATACAAAAGTTGCTACCACTGGTTTTATTCTTTTTATTATACTTAATTTCAAGAGACAATAAAAAGCTGTCAAAAATACTTGAAGTAGTTCTAATAGTTGTAACAATAGCATATGCAATTTTATTTATCTGGCAAATGTATGTAGTTGCACTCTTCACAACATATGTTTTTTACATATTGCCAATATCAATTATTGCAATAGGATATTTTGTTTTTAGAATGATAAAAAACAAATTAACACTCTAAAAACCTTTTTAAAAGAAATAATTATTCATTTTTTACAGTCCCGTAGTGTAGTGGCCAAGCATACGAGGTTCTGGGCCTTGTGACCCAGGTTCGAATCCTGGCGGGACTACTTATTTTCTAATTTCAGGTCTTGGGCAATATACCTAATAATCTTTTTTCTAGCTTTATTGCCTGATAAACCAGTAACAATAACCTCGAGTTTATTATTTTTTACTTCTCGTTCTAGAAAGCCAAGAAAAGCATACTCAACTCTTGCAACAGTTTGACACCCTTTATCAGAACACCAAATCTTAGCATAAAAACTAGTTCCTTCAATAAAACCGACTCTTCCATTTATTTCAATAGGATAATCCATAAAAAAGGAAATTCCATACGACTTATAATTCTTTCCTTCCTAGTTAATTTTATAAAAGAAATAATCAAGCCAAACCCATGCTCCTGTAGTCTAGTCCGGTCCAGGACGCGGCCCTCTCGAGGCCGAAACCCGAGTTCAAATCTCGGCGGGAGCATAACTATTTTACAAGAACTCTAATCAATTTCACAACTTTAACTAAATTAATAGAACCAACAACAAAAAAGATTGTACTAATAAAATACAAAATAGGAATTACTTGCCATACAGGATCTGTGATTTCTCTTTGAGTTATTCCAAAAAAGATCATCACGGCACTAAATAGAACGTAAAGCAAACTAGCAGTTACTAAATGAATTATTGGTCTCTTCAAGCCACTTTTCAATCCAGCAGATGCCTTAAGAAAAAAGATTCCACCAACAACTCCAACAATAACTCCGAGAATACCTATATACCATCCAATTAAATCTTGAAACAATTTCTACTTGCCACCTTTAATTGATTTCTTTAAATTAGAAAAAGGCCAAGGTCTGTTATTATGCACAAAAGTTATGTACTGTAAGAACTCCAAAACTTGTGTGTTCCAAATATTACAAAAGTCTGCAAGATCTTTACTTCTCTTTGATGTAAAAATTGCATACAACCAATGGATAACTACTATCACTTGTACCAACATTTTCCAGATACTAAGAATAAAACCAGAAACAATCAGAACAACTATTCTCATCAATGCTTCTGTTCTTTCGGTTTTCATAACAAGATTAGAATTTCACTCTTTATATAATTTAGCAAAAAGTTTATATAATGTCCATCCAAAATTAAAACATGGTTAATAAAAAAAGAGGAAAAAAACCTGTTTCTAAAAAAATAAAAACAAAAAGTGCACCATGGACATATTATTTATCAATAGTTATTCTAGCACTTGGGATTGTTGGAGGCATATTTGGAGAAGAATTGCTTGACATAATTCCAGATGAAGTGGAACCAACATTATTATTTATACCTCTTGAAGGAGAAAACACAGCACAGATAGTAGTTCCTGCAATCGACCAAGAAGGCAACGGAGTTCCAACAAACCTCGCAGTTACAGTAAAAGAAGGAACCGGAAAAACATTAGTTGATATTGATAGTTTACTATTCTGGGTTGATACACAAAACAGCATAAGAAAAGCAAAATTGGTAGCCCAACAACAAACAAATTTAGATCTAGATCTGTATGATATAACTTACAAAATTGATGCACAAGCATCTCTAATAGGTGGAGAAAGTGCGGGTGCGGCATTAACAATAGCAACAATAGCAGCACTTGAAAATAAAGAATTAAGAGATGACGTAGTTATAACTGGAACAGTAAATCATGATGGAACAATTGGTCCAATAGGTGGAGTATTAGAAAAAGCAGGAGCTGCAAAGGATATAGGACTAAGGAGAATACTTGTTCCATTATTACAAAGCAAAGAAGTTGCATATGAAGAACAAGAACATTGCGAACAATTTGGAAACATGGACTGGTGCACCATAGAAAGAATACCAAAAGCTGTTGATCTTGCAAAAGAAACAGGTATAGAAATAATAGAAGTAAGCACAATAAGCGAAGCAATGGAATATTTCTATGTTGTGTAGGTAATCTTTTAAATAATAAGTATAACTTCTAATTTATGAAAAGAGGACAAGCAGCCATGGAGTTCTTAATGACTTATGGCTGGGCCATCTTGGTGGTTTTAGTGGCAATATCTGCTTTAGCATATTTTGGAGCATTAAGTCCTGGAAGATTCTTACCTGCAAGTTGTACAATAACTCCTGGTATATCGTGTGAAGACTTCGTTGTTGCTGAAGATGCCACATCAATTACTCTGACGTTAAGAAACGGAATGGGTGATGACTTAGATGCTGTAACAGTTACAATTACAGATCCGGATGGGGGTACTGCAGTATGTACTAGTTCATTAACATGTACTGATGGATGCACTGATACAGATACGATGCCAGATGGGATCCTAACAACGTGGGGAGCAACAGACTGTACAGGAATAGGTGCAACAGGAAGTAAGTTTAAGGGAGATGTTGTATTTGGTTATACTGGAGCAGGCGGTTTGGACCACACAAAGACAGGTTCCATAACAACACAAGTCGAATAAATTTTTCTTTTTCTTTTTTTTAGTTAATTTCAATTCTTAAAAATAAAAGAAAGTTTTTTATAACAAATTTCCAAAATAGTTCTTATGGCTTCAATCTTAAAACTTCTTTTAAAAAATAAAAGAAAAAAGGAGTTCAAAGGAGGATCACTATCTAAGATATATCTTTGTGATGACTATATAATTAAAAGTTATAAAGGAAAAGATCCAAGAGGGATAGAAAAATTAAAAAAAGAAGCAATCTATTTAGAAAATCTCCCAAAAGAATTAAGACATTATTTCCCAAAAATTCTTGAAAAATTAAATGATAAAAATTCATTTTCACTTTTACTATCTTATCATACAATTCCCTCAATAACAGATCAACTTTTAGATAAAAAAATTAATAAAATTCAAATTTGGAAAGATATAGAAAAGGTTACATTATTCATGAAAGAGAACCTGTATACTCAAAAGAAAACAACATTAAAAAAAAATTATTTGAAAAAAGCTTATTTCAATAGGCTAAATTCTGCACTAAAAATTCTTGAAAAAGATGAATATTATAAAGATATCTTGAAATCAAACACATTCTTAAACGGGGATGAGCTAACAAATATATATAGCCTAATTGAGTTATTAAAAAAAGATAAAAAATTAGTTAATTTAATGAATCCAAAATATCTAACATTATTTCACGGTAATTTTCATACTGCAAACATACTTGCCGATAAAAATGAGTTTATTTTAATAGATCCAAGAGGCGAAACTATTGGAAGCGTAGATTACGATGAATCTAAAATGATTTGTCACTTGATAACTAGGTACGACGAAGTGCATGAAGATTATTTTTCACTAAACAAATCTAAGAACAAGATTTCAATAGAACTAACAAAAGAAAGTATAGGAAGGAGATATGCATATCTACAGGACAAATATATTGATAAGATCCCAAAAAACAAATTAAGAAAATTACTGCTTTTGGCAGGATTTCATGCAATTAGTTTTTCTTCATACCATGCAAGAAAGGAAAAACCAAATAAAAAAAGAGTTTTATATTATTACTTAGCAGGGTTAAAATTAATTAACGATATAGTTTTGGGAAAACAAATAAAAACAAACAAATCTTTATTCCCCTACATAAAATGAAGATTAAATCAATATACGAAAAAATCAGAAAATATTATCCTTTAAAATATAAAGATAATGAACTCCCACATTTTCTAAAAGAATATTTTAAAATTTTAAATCATAAGATCCCAAATTCATTATCTCCAAGAATAGGTGGCAAGTTTGGAAAGGATTATTACAATAATTTAATAAATAAGTACTCCACAATCCCAAAAAAACCAAGTGACCCACTAAAATCCTCTTCTAAAATTGTAAGTGATTTATTTCAAGGTATCCTTCGTTGGAGAAGTCCATTACTCCAGTATAATGTTGGGTCTGCAGTAAATACACCCTCTTCCGCAATATACTCTCTTGCTTTAGATGAAAATATTTATTCTATTGATGAAGGTCTGGCAGGAAACGCACTTGTTGCTGAAAAAGCAATAACAAGAATATTGTCTAAGTTAGCAGACCTAAAAAAACCAGGTTCAGGATTATTTGTTTTTGGAGGGACAGCTACCAATCTTTACGCAACAAAAGTGGGGTTAAAGAAGAATTGCCCAGGGGCAGATAAAAAAGGAGTTCCCAAAAATGTAAGAATATTTGTGACAGAAGATTCACATTTTACTCATTCATTAAGTGCAGATTGGTTAGGAATTGGTACAGCTAAAATTATAAAAATAATTGCAAACAAAGATAGAACTAGTAATATTGATGACTTTTCGATAAAACTTGAAAAAGAACTTAAGAAGGGAAATATTGTAACTTCAATTTTATTAAATGGGGGGACCACATATGATCACACAGTAGATGAAATTAAAAAATTTATAGAGATTAGAGACAAATTAGTAAAAAAATATTCTCTAAAATACACCCCGCATATTCATGTAGACTCCGTAATTGGATGGGGTTGGTTATTTTTCAAAGAGTATGACTTTAAAAAAAATAATTTAAATTTATCAAAAAATTGCTTAGAGAAAATAAAAAAACAATATCTAAAAATTTCCCAATTAAAATATGCTGATAGTTGGGGAGTTGACTTTCACAAGGGTATAGGAGGGTGCCCAGTGAATAGTAGTATAATTATGTTCAACAAAACTTCAGACTTGGCATACTTATCTAAAACAAATAATCCTGAACTAGAGATGCATCAACTAGCAAGAGAGATTAATTATATATCTCCTGCAGATTATACGCTAGAAACTTCAAGAAATGCGGGGGCTGCATTGGCAGCACTAGCATCGCTAAATTTTCTCGGAATTGAAGGATATCAAAGAAATTTATCAAATCTGGTAGAGAATACTCAGTTAATTAGAGAACTCCTTAATAATAGAAAAGATATATCTATCATAAATATTTTTTCAAATGGCTTTGCCACAATGGTAAGATTATTTCCACCTGAAATAAGTAAGACTACAAATGAAGATTTACCGAAAAAAGACATTCCAGTAATAAGTAAGTACATAAAAGAATTTTATCTTTGGGATTACAAAACAAGAATTTTAAAAAATAACAATAGCCCAAATTATTCTTTCAGCTCGTCATATATCAATTACAAAGGAAATAAAATTTCAGCTATAAAGATATATCCTGTTTCTCCACACTATAATAAAAAATTTGCTAAAGAAACTATAAAAATCCTAATCAACCAAAAAAAGGTATTTGATAAAGAAATATGGCAAAACAAAAAATAATTCCGCAAAATATAAAAAAATTAGCAAAAAAATTAGAAAACGACACAGGATTAGATAACTTCGTAATTTGCGGAGGCATATTAATCAACTTATTATTATCAAAAAAGATTAATTATAGAGATATTGATATTAACATTAAAGGATTAAATAAAAAAAAGATAAATGAATGCAAAAAGCACCTAACTAGAAATGGATACAAAATTATTCAAGAACCGAGAAAATATATAATCTACAAAAACAAAAGAGCAATACTAATGCAAGCCAATAAAGATAATCTAAAATTAGATTTAGCATTTTTAAAAAATCCAGAGTCTGTGGGGCATTACAATATTGATACTTTATGTCTAAAATATCCAAGTTTTGAGCTAATTGATAATCATAAATCTCTTGAAGGTGTAAAAACTAAAAACATACAACTAATTATTAACAAAAACAACGAAGATCCATTTATTTTATTTTCGAGACTAATTTATTTGTGCTCAAAATACAATATCTCTTTAAGTTCAAAGAAAACAAAGTCTATAATAAATGAAATTAACTACAACATCAGTAAAGGAAAAAATACAAAAGAATACAGGTCTCTAATTTCTTCAATATTTAGGACAATTTCTTATTCTAAACACAAAAGTAAGTTAGTAAAACAAATTTTTAGATCAAAAATACTAATCAAAATTTTTCCGGAATTAAATAATTCTCTGGAAGTTATCTCTCAAAGCAAGATACTTCTGAAAAAATTAGAAAAAATTGATTCGGTAGAGTATTTAATATTATTTTTTGGAAGGAATTTAATTGAAAACGATATTAAATCCTTTGCTAAGATAATTTATTCATTAAAAAAAAGAGTATGGGATAACAAAGATTACGAAAAAATATCCAAAAGATTATTAACCACTTCCGAATAATAACAATAGAAAAACTTATAAATTAACCGTTAGATTTAAAAATATATGAAAGATAACTTAGAAACCATGGTAAATAGTGGATATTCAGGAAGGAGAAGGCTAGTTACGGCAGCCCTGCCTTATATAAATAATGTTCCACACCTTGGCCATATTGCAGGATCTCACCTTCCAGCAGATATTTTTGCTAGATATTGCAGGTCTAAGGGATTTAAAACACTGTTTGTTGGCGCAACAGATGAACATGGGTCTGCTTCAGAAATAGCAGCATCCCAAGTTGGGGTGGACTTAAAAACATTTTCAGATAAGTTACATGAAGAACACAAAAAAGTATATGACTGGTTTGGGATTTCTTACGATCATTTTTCTAGAACATCGAGTGACACCCATAAAAAGGTAGTTACTTCTTTTTTTAAGAGATTAAATGAAAAAGGATTAATCAATGAGGGTATAATGCCTGTTTTTTATTCCCCTAATGATGACATGTTTTTACCAGATCGATACGTTATTGGAGAATGTCCTAAGTGCGATTATAAAAGTGCAACAGGTGATCAATGTGAAAGCTGTACATCCCTTTTGGATGCACATGAATTAAAAAATCCAAAGTCTACGATAACTGGAGAAAAAATAGAAGTTAGGGAAAGTAAGCATTTATTTCTTGCATTAGATAAATTATCCCCAGAAATAGAGCACTGGATAGAAAAACAAACACATTGGAGACCACAAGTAAAAAATTTAGCAATGGGATGGATTAAAGAGGGATTAAGAGAAAGATGCATAACTAGAGACTTAAAGAACGGTATCCAAGTACCATTGAAAGGGTATGAAGATAAGGTATTCTATGTATGGTTTGATGCTCCAATGGGATATATTTCTTCCACAAAAGAAGCCACAGATAAATGGAAATCTTTTTGGACAGGAGATAGTCAAATTTACAACTTTTTAGGAAAAGATAACATACCTTTCCACACCATTTTCTGGCCAGGAATGATAATCGGTACAGAGCAATTCAATCTACCAACAAATGTTGTAGGATTACAATATCTGAATTATGAAGGAAAAAAGTTTTCAAAAAGCAAGCAAGTAGGGGTATTTTGCGAAACACTTCCAAAATTAGGCTTAGATGCAGACATTTGGAGAGCATATCTAACCCAAGTTATTCCAGAATCAAACGATTCTGAATTTAAATGGGAGGAGTTTATAGAAAGAACTAATTCTGATTTGATTGATAATTTTGGTAATTTTGTTAACAGGATAGTTAAATTTACAAGTGATAGGCTTGAGGGAATAATAGAAAGGCCCGATGAGAGTAGGCTCAACGAATTAGATAATTCTGTATTAAATGAAGTAAAAGAGTATAAAAAAAGAATTGAAGGCTATTTAGAAAAGTCTGAGATAAGAAAGGCATATTCTGAAGTTTTAGCATTATCCAGCCTTGGAAATAAATACATTAATGATTCTGCTCCTTGGATTACATTAAAAGAAGATATGCAAAGAACAAACGACATAATCTACGTTGGTGCAAGATTACTCAAGGCACTAACAACATATATCGCACCATTTATCCCAGAAACTTCTGAAAAGGTATGGAGCCAGTTAGGATTAGAAGGATCTCCACTAGATGCAAATGCATGGAATAACTCTTTATCTGAATTTGACAAAACGCACCAAATAGGAAACCAAGAAATACTTTTCAAAAAACTTAAGAAAGAGGATGTTGGGTCTTACAAAAGGGAGTCTTCAAAAGGAATTGATTTAAAAGGTTTTTTTAATTAATTTTATTAAAGACAAATTTTTATACTATAAATCATCCAACTTAATACAAAAATGGTAAACAAAATTGAATTCAAAGATTGGCAAAATTTAGACATAAGAGTAGCAGAAATACTTGATGTGCAAGATCACCCAAATGCAGACAAACTATATGTAATAAAAATAAATCTTGGTGAAGAAGAAAGAACAATAGTTGCAGGTATAAAAAATAATTATACAAAAGAAGAATTAAAAGGTAAAAAAATAATAGTTTTTACTAATTTAGAACCAGCAGTACTAAGAGGGGTAAAAAGTGAAGGAATGTTATTTGCAGCATCAGAAGGTGACAAAGTAGTACTTCTAACTGTAGACAAAGATATTTCACCAGGTTCAAAAATCAGTTAATCTGAATCCCACAAGATCATAGTACTAGTTAATCTTACTTCTGGCAATTTTCTTATTTTTTCCATAACAAAACTACCAAGTTTCTCTGGAGACTCAGTTTCCAACAAAGCAACAATATCCCATTCTCCAAAAACTATATTTGCCTTTAATACCTCTGGAAATTGTTGTATACTTTCTACTACTTTTTGCTCTTCCTCGGAACTAGTTGCTATGAAAAGATATGATTTCATTGTAAAATTAACTATTTAGGAATATATATAAAACTAGTGAAAAGGAGTGGCCCGGACCGGATTTGAACCGGCGACCTCTCGATTATCAGTCGAGTGCTCCACCAGACTAAGCTACCGGGCCTTAAACTGAAGAAACCTTATTTTCTTTTATAAAATTAACTATTAATCTCTTTTTCAAATTATAAATAGAGGAGATACAACCTTTCTAGCAGGCGTTAAGGGACAAACGAGTGTACTTCAGATATCTTTTTTAAAGATATTAGACTCCCTTCAATATGTCTAGAGGAAATTCCAAGAAAATAGGAATACATGAATGCCCAAAGTTTAATGAAATACTAGAAGGGATAATAAACAAACATCAAGGAGTAATGGATCCCAAGAAATATTCTGCAACAATACCCCTAATTTATGATCTCTATGGTAATCAAAAACCAGCAAGTCATGTGACAATGGGAGATTTTTATGAAGGAGTGTCCAAGGCGTTCTATGGGGGGACTGTATTAAATAGGATTTTTTTTGGAAATCCTGATCAACTAGATTTATTTGAGGGGCTAGAACAATTTTTAGATTGCGAAGACGCAGATGAACACACAAAACCTGATGGAATTAATCTAAAAGATAAATTAGTTTGGGAATCAAAAGCTTGGAGGTTCGGACAAGCTTGTCATCTTTTTGACGGGCAAATAAGAAAATACAGAAAAGTCCAACAGAGACTTCCAAATTTCAAAACTCAGTTTAATCTTTTCAGACATATTTTTTTCGGAGTGCAATCCGAGAATTTTAATTTAACAATGTCTGAGTTATTTAAGGAATTAGCAGAAAGGGGAACAATAGCAGAAGTTAAAGTACCATTAAGCATAATCTTGAATTTACAAGGAAAAGAATATGGAATACCAAACGAGAGTTTAGTGTATAGATTTGAAAGCAATGTTAAGAGGGGAGAGTATGGATATCCTTCTTGCACCATGGCAAGAGCCGCAGCATTCCAAGGATTTTTAGAAAATCCAGAATTAATAATAGAGCAAATTGGACTAAATCCGAATGATTATGTGATAAAGAGAGTAAATTCTCCAAAAGGGGTAATAATAAACGAAGAAGTAGAACTAATGCAATTTCCAATAGTTGAAATAGAAGATAGAAATCATGATGCATGGATCCAATGGTTCTTAGAACAAGAAAAGACATTAAATGGTGGAAAGGGTACTAGAAATGTAAAAAGGAATTTTTCTGAAGAAGAAATTGCAAGAATAGAAGAACTTGGAGATTCAGTACCAACCAAAATAGTTGAGGAAGAAACCACGCCTGAAGAAGATGTAGGTTTCTAAAAAAGAGCGCCCCGGGCAAGATTTGAACTTGCGATCTCATGGTTAACAGCCATGCGCTTTAACCAGACTAAGCCACCGAGGCATAGAAATTTGGTTAACAATTTTGTTTAAAAATCTATTGGTTAAGATTAGATTACGTATAAACAGAAGACAAAATTTTATATACAAACCAAAACCAACCCCCCATATGGAATATCCAACTGCAGGCGAATCCAACAGAAGTTTCGAAATGGCAATGGGGACGGGATGCCAGTATGAAGAACATCTAAGAGCAACAGACCCTGGAAGATATAAAGTATATATGGGGCTAAAAAATAAACTAGAACAAAAAGAAAGGGGTAAAACTCTAACCGGCTTTGTTCTTAATATGGCAACATGTAATATAGAATCAAAAGCATCAGAAGAATAATTAAGGTAAGAATTTCTTCACACTTTTCAACTTATCTGGCAAATATTTATCAATAACATAATTTAAACCATGTGCAGCCAATGCTTGCTGCTCAACTCTCTGACCCATCTTCTGCATTGCATTTAAAGCCCTTTGCCATTCCTTATGTTCTCTAACAAAAGGATCATTTTTCAAAACATCCTTTATCTTTTTCTTGTCAACGTCTTTTAATGGATGGGTAGGTAATTTATAATCATCAATGTCACCAGGGGTTACACCCAAAAATGTAGCACGAGGAACACAAAAATATTTATTGATATGTGCAGCATTTCCAGAACCAACTTTCAGAGTTCTATAAATACTCATATAACCATAGGGATCACCATCTGTAAAAACATAAACGGGTAAATTCTTTTTATCACTCAATCTCCTTATGAATCTTCTACAAGCACGAGTAGGAACACCGCCCATGGAAATTAAAATGCAATTGGCTTTTTTCCAGTAGTTATGTTTAACCAACCTTTGAAACATACCTGCAGTTTCAATAGCCAAGATAAACTTAGCATTAGTTTCAAATTTCAAATGTTCGACAGAAGTTGGAATAGAATATGCACCAGAACCAAATTTAGTACAATCAATCTTAATTTCTTTTCCAGTAGAAGGATCTTTATCAATAACAATTAAATTACCAGCTATATCTCCACCCTTTTCTTCAGGAATAAATCCCAATTGCTCCCTGTTAACCATAAACATTGCTTCAATATCATCCATAACAGTATCAGACTCAGTTTGTTCTTTAAATCTAGCATCACCCCAATTCTTTGAAACGTAATATGCTTCTCTCTTGGTTGCAATATCATCATTTTCAACGACATTCTTAGAAAGGGCCATCATCTTTAGTGTCTGAGCAAACGACTTTATTGTGTTAACAGTTAAAGCTCTCTTTTTCCTTCCACCCTTTAACTCAAAGAAACCAACTTTTGGGTCATAGCTAACATTGCCCAAAGATCTTATAGGCACTGAAACCTCTGGCTTCTTTTTCTTATTTATTTTATCATAAATCTTAGTTGCAGTTTCTTTTATTTGTTTTACAGTTTCCTTCATTTTTGTCTAGACTTCTCCAATACAATCTTAAGATTTTCTATGGATCTCTTTTCATCTGCATCCTTAAGATTTAATATTTCTTTCAAAGCTTCTCCGATAACGGGAACATATTTTTCTAAATAAGATTTTTTCTTAGCTTCATCTTTAACCTTATGTTGTTTTCTTACAAACTTATTCAATTGTCTTCCACATTCCTGAACTGCTAATTTTATTTCTTTAATTATTTCTGGATAATGTGCAATAGCTTCTTTACTTTCAGAAGTAAAAGGAACCCAAACGGATGCAATATGAACAACAATCACAGCAGGACCAACAGGAATATTTGATCCCGATTGGTGCAACCCATATTGTTTCCATGCAGTTTTAGAAACACTTCTTGTTATTGCACAAGCGGCCTGTTGATATTGAAGAGGTACTTTATTTGCAAATCTGATTAATTCAACAGGAGATTCACGATTCAAAGAACCACCATAAGCAATTGCTGCTTCAACCATAAATGGATTACCCCTATAAACAGAAGCAGGCCTTGTAACTGATGTATAAAACTCGGCATCAATCTCTTTTTTTAATCCACCTTCTAATAATTTATCTCCAATTGGACTCAAACAATTAGTTGGTGGTGCCATGAATTTACTTTCTCTCATTGCACCAAGTAATTTATCTGCTTCTTGCTTTGCAATTCTTCCAGGTCTTGCATTTGGGTAAAGATTAGCTTTCTCGCAAATACTTCTTGCACTATTTGAACTAACTCTTGAAAATTCAGTGCATAAAAAACTCTGTAATGTTCTAGAATTAGTATTTTTTAACATATCAATTAGAATTCCCAACTCAATTCCATCAGGATGTGGTTTTATTTCTCTTGGTTCAACAGGCAAAGTATTTGTTACTCTAAGGTATTCTGTTTTTGTTCCGTCTGGTTCCTTAAAACTTAAATTAACATGGGGATTAGAAATTGCAGTGTGTTTAAGATATTCAGAAACGGATCTTTTGCCTTTTTGGTACTTTCCCTCCATCTGAAGTTCTATCTTAGTTCCGTGATCCCCATTCCAATCAACTTCAATATCTTTTATTATCTCTGGCTCATTCTTGGATGTATCAATATGGATCTCATAATAGTGGGAAGGTTTTCCTTTTCCAATTTTAGACGTAATCTTAATTGGTTTGCCTGTTGTCAGTTGACCATACAATGCAGCAGCACTAATCCCTATTCCCTGTTGCCCCCTTGTTTGAGATAATTTATGAAATTTTGAACCATAAAGCAATTTACCAAATATTTTCGGAATTTGTTCTTTTACGATTCCAGGACCATTATCTTCAATTATAACTGCAAATCTGCCTTCAGAAACTTGATTTATTTCAATTTTTAAATCTGGTAAAATTCTTGACTCTTCGCAAGCATCCAAAGCATTATCAACACCTTCTTTTATGGTGGTAGAAAGAGATTTCAAAGGATTATCAAAACCAAGCAGATGTCTATTTTTAGTAAAAAACTCAGAAATAGAGATTTCCCTTTGTTTCTTAGCTTGATCAATTGCGTATATTATTTCTTTTGGACTTTCACTTAATTTTGTTTGCATTTTCTTGCTTAAAGAATTTTAATATTTAAAGATTTATGTAGCCTCTCTTGGTTTTTGTATTTCAATCCACTTGTAAACTTTATTATGGGGAGAACCAGTGATTAATTTTTCTATAGCTCTTCTAGCTAAACTAACTCCTTCAATAGTGCCAATTATTCCAACAGTTTTTCCAAAGACAACTATGGATGTTCCAGTTAAATTTTCTATACTTCTTCTACATTTTCCATTTGTGCCAATAAGTCTGGATTTAATTCTAATATTTTGATTTTTAGCTTTTCCAACAAAATCTTGAATATTAAGCAATTCAAAAGAATTTTCTTCATTACTTAGAGCCAATGCAATATCAGGATTAAAGCCCCTTCCAATAGCCCTAACAATATCTCTGGCAATGACTACATTCAAAGAATCTTCTCCTTCAATCAAAACATCACCTTCTTTAGAACTAATTATAATTTTAGTATTGGTTCTTCTTTGGATTCTTCTCTTATCATTACCTTTTTCACCGATAAGAACTGCAATCCTTTCTTTTGGTATTTTTACTTCTTCTTGCATCTTAGAATTCTTCTTTGATTTCTTTTAGGAAACCTTTTCTTTTTAACCATTCAATTTGGGCACCATTGTATTTCCAAATGAGGTCTCCCTTCTCGTCACCCTGAAATTCCCAGGGTTCAACAATAACAACTGCACCCTCCCTTATCCAAAGAGTTCTTTTTAATCTACCAGGGATTCTACAAATCCTAGTTTTTCCATCCATACAAGCAACATTCATCCTAGAACCACCCAATCTCTGTGTAACTATTCCAATAACTTCCCTTCCTTTAGGAGTTCTAACTCTAATAGGTTGGTCTACACCAGTACCCTTTTGCTTATATTTTGGATTGGGTTTCCTATACATAAATTAAGGACCCAGAATTAGTTTTATAAAGGTTCCTCTTCAGGCAGTCTTCTCAACAAAACTGTAAGTCTGTAAATTCTTTTTCCCTTATTTTTATTCTCACCAATCAAAGATCTAGTAATTTTAGTCTCACCATTAAATCTTTGTTTAAATTTCCTAGAAAGAGTTACAGCAAAAGTAGCGTTGTGTGTATGAACATCCAAACCCTCTTTTAACTTTTTTTCTTCAGTAATTTTAATTCCTTCTTTTTTTAAACTAGTATAAACAAATTTTATAACTTCTTTATCAAAAGGTCTTATTTGAATTTTAGCTTTGTGAAACATTTTAAACATCAATTATTTGTGCATGCGGTACACCATCTATGAATATTATGCTATCTTTATTCAGTATACCTAATTTTAAAGCAAAATCAATGGTTTTCTTTCCAACCAGATTTATGTTAAATGCACTAGCAAGTATTTCTTTTACTTCTGCATTAGTTTTTTTCTCACCTTTATAAAATTGTTCAGAAACGTCCAGCATTAAATCACCTTCAGAAAACTTTTTACCAACCAAATCTTCATCACAAATAGCAAATATTATCCGATCCCCTGATTCATGTTTTTTTACATACATTATATCTTTGCCTTAATAGGATGCTTTGCTCCGCAGGCCATACATTTTAACATTAAGATCCTATCTTCTTTAACTAGCTGAGTGTCGGGTTTTCCACAATCCTTGCACAAAACAAAATCTTTCGTATACTTTGCTATTTTCTCATTTATGAAAGAAGACCCTAACTTCCTACCCAGTATTAACCTCTGACCATCAATATTACCAGGAGTAGCTAATTCTCTTTGCAAATATTTAAGAATTTGTTTGGGCTCCCTATGCAATAAGTTTGAAACTTGGATAAAATTAGTTATTATTGTCTTATTACCTTCAATTCTAGAGATTAGTTTTGGAATTTCAAACCTCTCTTTAGATTGAACAATCTTAGGGAGTTTAGATTTTGCCCTTTCCAAAAGTGATTCATAATCATTCATCCTAATATCTTCACCTTACCTGGTTTGATTTCAAAAATCTCACCATCTCTAATGAGCCCATGAATTATTTCATTAGCAGCATCTTCGCCAACATTAGACTCCTTTATAATCTCTAATTTATCGGCCCCTTCAACAGAACTCAGTTTTTCTATGATATTTAAGATTTTTTGTCTATCCCCTTCAGAAGAAGAATCATCAGTAACAGATTCTTCACTAATAAGAATTGGCTGCTGCCCTACAGAATCTTCTGTTTTTTCTACTGGCTTTTGAGTTTGAACTTCAGTTTCACCATACAACTTGGATAATTCTTTTCTCCTAAAAGATAACCATTCCGAATTATCTAACTTCTTGATAATTTCTGGAACCAAATACTTTTCACCATTATATTCTTTTATCCTTCCAACAAGAAGAATAAAGTCTCCAATATCAACTTTTTCAAAAATTTTGGTGTCTTCTTTCCAAGTTTTAACTTGAATGTTTCCAGAACCATCATCAATAGTTATTGTAGCATATGTACC
Source organism: Candidatus Woesearchaeota archaeon (assembly GCA_964474895.1). Taxonomy (GTDB): domain Archaea; phylum Nanobdellota; class Nanobdellia; order SCGC-AAA011-G17; family PNOQ01; genus CAYFNK01. Next base: position 32,949 of record CAYYUK010000001.1, on the reverse strand, counting down.
ATCTTCACTTTTATAATTAGTAATTATATTTGCGATAATGTTTACCCTAGAAATCTTTTTATCTCCGATTGACACATAATTTGGTTCCCATTCTCCAGATTGTTGAATATATTCGCTATTAACTAAATCAAAAATTCTAACCTTATGTGCAATTTGTCTTACCTGTTGATTTTCCATTTTTATATCCTTTGAATATGTCCTCTCTTTGGTTCAAAAAGATCACCACTTCTTTTTAATTTTTCAATAATTTCAATAAGTTTATCTTCTGGTATCCCCTTATCAGAAGCCTCTGATTTTATTTCATCCAAAGAAACTGTTTTTATGTCAGACCTAGCTTCAATTTCTTGAATTATTTCTTTAACTGTAACCATTCTACCTCTTTCAGAAGCACTAATGCCTGTAGATAATCTATCAATATCAAAGCTTTGTGTTTCTTCATCAAACCCAACTTGGGTTAAACAGTATTTTAGTAAACTTATTGCCAACTTTGCATCATGTTTTGTAATAGTTTTTGATAATTTAACTCTAGCAGAAGCTTCAGCTAATCTAACTATTGCTTCAAGTTGCCTTGGTGTTACGGGAATTGGTTTGATCTCCTGTTCAGAAGCCATTGGAGAAGAAGGATTGTTTCTTAAATCAACATAGAATTTTTTTATCTCTTCCTTTGCACCCTCACTTAAAACCGGTTTAATATTATTCTTAGAATATGAAATATATTTCCTGAGTAAATCCAAATCAATACCCTTTGAAGAAATATCTTTTTCTTTAGGTGGATCTAAAATATGTGAAGCGATGTTTGTATCTTGTTCCCTATTAGGTAAATCTCTTATGGGAAAAATTAAATCAAATCTACTAATCAATGCTGGAGGAAGATCTATTTGAGATGCAATTGGTGTATAAGGATCAAATCTACCTTGTTTAGGATTTGCAGCGGCAAGAACTGTTGTTTCTGCCCTTAATGTTGCTTGAATATTTGCTTTGGAAATTGTAACGGTTTGTTGCTCCAATGCTTCGTGCAAAGCACTTCTATCTTCAGGAGACATTTTGTCTAATTCATCAATAGCACAAAGTCCTTTGTTTGCCAAAACCATTGCTCCGGCTTCAAGACTCCAACCTTTCAAAAATTCATCCTTCACAACAGCAGCAGTTAATCCTGCACCTGAAGCACCCTTACCACTAACAAATCTTGCTTTTGGAGCAGCCTTACCAATAAATTGCAATAATTGAGACTTACCTGCTCCAGGATCACCAACTAAAAGAATGTGAATATCGCCCCTTTTGATTAATCCATCTGAAAGAGTCTTTCTTCTCCCACCAAAAAGTTGTAAAAGTAATGAAGCCTTTATTTCATTGTAACCATAAATAGTAGGAGCAATAGTACTAATTAATTTAGTCCAAATTTTTGGATCCTTGGATAATCTTTTTATTCTTTCTTCTTCTTCCTTAGAAAAATCTAAACCTTCAAAAGTTTCTTGAAGGGGTTCAACATAATTAGCTTCCATAATTAAATCAAACCTTGTTGATTGTGCACCTGTTTTAAGGAAAACAGGAATTTCTTTCACAGCACCAGTTATTCTAATTTTGCTTCCAGGAGTTGTCTTCTTTTCCATCTTTGGCTCTACCAAATCTTCCTTAAGAAAAACACTAAGTCTCTTTGGTTGATCACCACCATCCAAATCTTCTGGAGCTTCTTCGATAACCAATCTTTGAGCATCAACCAATTCTTTAGATAGTAATCTAAACTTTCCTTGCCTACCGCAACTACATCTTGAAGGTTCCTTAAATGACGCTTCCAATTGAAGAATGGACAAAACATTCCCACAAGTAGGACATTCAAATTTGGCAGAAACAACTTGAGGTCTAACATCCGATGCTTGCCTAACAATGCCTTCTATGACTAAAAAGCTATCAATATTATTACTTCTAATATCCCTAATTTTAATATACTGGGAGTCTGGCAAACCTGAAAGTCTAACCCTAATTTTATTCTTTAAGGATAAACCCATTTGGTCAATTCCTAATTCTGCATTTAGTAAAGTTTCACCAGGATCATTCAACAAATGCTCAGCAAGATCAACACTAAATTTAGATAATTCAGAAAAATCAATAAGAATGTAGTCCCCACCCTTCTTATTTACATCAAGAAGTTCATCAGAATACACTGATTCGAAAAAGTCCTTAAATTCATCTACTTGTGAAAAACTATCCTCTTGCATTTATGCCCCCCAAAATAAGATATCTAAACCAAATAAAAAGATTGCTAAGGTTTATTTTACCTTTTTGAGTGTAAGGATTAGCTTTCTAACAGCATCTCTCAAATCAGTTTCAGATTTAGTACCTGTACAAACAATCTTCCCATTACTAAACAACAGAAAAGTTGCCCTTGTTCCAGGTAACTTATATACCAATCCAGGGAACTGCTCTGGCTCGTATTCCGCGTTCTCAAGTTTCATAGCCAGCATATTTAGGTTTAGAACCATGCCAATCTGACCAGAAGCAACCATATTTTGAACAGTAATTTTTGGTGTTACTTTAACTTTTACACCTATTTTAGCAACGTTTTTAATTATCTGGTTTATGGACTCTCTAACCATCTTTAAAGAAGTTGCACCAGTTAGAACTATCTTTCCAGAACTAAATATCAATGCAGACGTCTTTGGATCCCTTATACGCATAACAAGCCCAGGGAACTGCTCAGGATTATATTCTGTGTTAGTTAACGTTTCAGCAAGCTTTACCAAATGAACATCATGCTCCAATGAACTAGAACAAACGATATTAACAATTTTAATCATAACTTTTTTCTTTTCTTCAACCATTTTATTAACCCCCACTCTAACAAATATATTCAAATAAGATAATGGAAAAATATATAAAAGGATATGGAATAAAGTATCTATCCTTTAGTTGTTAAAAATCTCGAAATTAACAACAAATTTATGATTTTTTATCTTAAATTCTCTAAAATCCTTATAATTCATAGAACCAATAGTTAAGTTTTCAATACCAATTCTATCTTTTAAGAAATCTTTCCAAGAAGAGATATCAAAATCGGTTTCAAGAGAAAGATTAATTTTATCTAGTTTCTTTAAATTTAATTCCTTTCTAAGATCTTGCAGTCTTCTAGCCAATTCACGAACATATCCTTCAGTTTCAAGTTCATTGCTAACTTCAGTATCTAACATAACGTGACCAAATTTAAATTCAGAGATGTGAAGATTATCTGGAACAATTTGTTTTACTAAGATGTGATCTTTGTTTAAGCTAAATTTATCAACAAAAGTTGGTACTCCTTTAAAAAGATCTTTCATAATCTTATCAGTAAGTCCAGAAATAATTTTGGGAGCATCCTTTTTAAAATCTTTACCAATTTTGGTCTTATTGGGACTAAGTTCAATATCAAAAGAATCTGATTTTTCTTTAATTTCTATTTTTTTCACATTTAATTTAGATAAAATTAAATTTTCCAAAATTCCAACAGAACCACAAACTTCTTCACTCTGTGAAACAATAGTCAATTTATTCAAAGGCCATCTAACACCAACACCAGATTTCTCTCTCGCCGAAAGACCCGCCTGTATAATTTGTTTAGCAATCAAAAAATTATTTTCTAATTTTATATCTATTAAATTTTCAGATGATTTAGGCCAATCAAATAAATGGATACTTTCTTTATCTAATGCAAATTCGCTTTTCAAGTTTTGATAAATTTTCTCAGTTATGAAAGGAGCAACAGTAGAGAACATCTTTAAAGTTTCAAACAAAACATGAAAGATCGTATTCAAAACCAACTCTGGATCTTTGTTTATTTTATCTCTAACAGATTGTATATATTCTCTGCTCAAATCTAAAAATAAATCCTCCAATAATCCTGGAACTTCATCCAATCTATAAAATTCGTAGAGTTCTGTGACACTTTTCATAGTTCTATTTAATTTAGAGAGAATATATTTTTCCTCAAGACCAGTTTCCGAAGTTTGAAGTTTTCCACTTTGTTTCAAAGCCCTGTGATGTTCAATTAAATAATCATGAATATTCCAAAGAACATTAAGATTCCTCTGTTTCATCTTAACTTCTGGCCAACTAAAGTTAATATCTTCTCCAGCATTGTTTTGGGTGAAATAAAGCCTCATAGCGTCGACACCATGCTTATCAATTATTTCATAAGGTGAGAGAACATTACCCAATGATTTGGACATCTTTACACCATCTACATCAGTTAGCATTCCATGAGTATAATTATTTTTGAAGGGTATACTGTCTAACCCAAGAACAGAACAAACCATAAGTAGGTTATACCATCCCCTAATTTGATCACTACCTTCCAAGATAAGATCTGGAGGAAACACATTATCTAGTAAATCCTTTCTTCTAGGATAATACAAACAAGCCCAGGATGCAACACCGGCGTCAATCCAAACATCTAAAACATCCGGTAATCTCTTTTTCACACCACCACATTTACAATCAATAGTAATGTCATTAATCCAAGGAATATGCAAGTTTTCTGGAATCTTGCCCGATAATTTGCTCAATTCTTCTTTAGTTGAAACAACAGTATAATCTCCACAAGCATCACATCTCCATATTGGAATTGGTGTTCCCCAAAATCTTTGCTTTGTAATCGAATTATCTCTTAAGTTTTCCAACCAAGAAACAAATGCGTTTCTTATTGAATCTGGAACCCAATGAATCTTCTTGTTATAATCCAACATCTTGTCTTTCAAATCAGAAACTTTGAAAAACCATTGCTTTGTTGTTCTAAATATTACTGGACTTTTACATCTTTGACAGTGCGCATAATCATGTTTTGTCTTCTCTGTTTTCAGCAATACACCATCTTCAGATAATTTTTTTATGAATTTTTGATCATCCTTTTTAGCAATCCATCCCGAAATTTCTCCATAATTTTCTGGAAAGATTCCTTCTTGATTTATTGTATTAAATGGGAGAATCTTATTTGCCATACCAACTTCATAGTCTTCAGGACCACATCCAGGAGCCATATGGACCAACCCCGTTCCAGCATCCAATGTAACAAACTCTTCGGATGAGACAACACTAAAAGAATTAGGATGGGATTTTTTTATCTTTGCCAAATCTGAAATTTCTTTTTCCCAAGGGTGGAGATATTTAGTTCCAACCAATTCTTTTCCAGTCAGTTCTTCAAGAATTACATAATCCTTGCCCATTTTTTCTTTAATAACACTATCAGCAAGATCTTTAGCAACAATCCATACTTCATTACCAACTTTAGCCTTAACATAATCAAAATTTGGATTTGCCATTATTCCAAGATTAAAAGTTATTGTCCAAGGAGTTGTAGTCCAAATAATGAAGTATTCATTATCTTTATTTTCAACTTTAAATTTAACAAATATAGAAGTATCTTCTAATTCAGCATATTCACATTCATGCTTAGCAAGAGCAGTTGCACATTCCGCACACCAGCTCATTGTTTTTTCCCCCTCATATAAACGGTTTTGTTCTTCTGCCCTCTTAACTAACCACCAAACTCCTTCAATCCACTCTTCATCTATTGGATGATAAGCATTTTCGAAATCAAGCCAGATTCCCATTTTTGAGAGATCAACATCCATCAGTTTTGCATGTTCAATTGAGAATCTCATACATTCTTTAGAAAACTTATCTAATCCAAAATTAATAATATCATCCTTGGTTTTTAATCCAAGTTTTTTTTGAACTTTTGATTCTGTAGGAATACCATGCATATCATATCCAGCCCTATCCCAAACATGAAGACCTTGCATTCTCTTATATCTAAGGATAGAATCTTTAAGAGAATGATTCCACGCTTGGCCACAATGCAATCTTCCAGACGTATAAGGAGGACCCTGCAAGAAATAAAATGATTTTTTACCTTTATTTCTATCTTTAGACTTTTGATAAATACGTCCCTTTTTCCAAAAATCCAATACTTCTTCTTCTATCTTTTTAGCTTCATACATTTTTTGACCGTTGATGACTATATTTTAAATATGTTTCCATTGAAAAAGCCTCCGAAAAAGACATGACTATATAATAATGATAGAAATAATGTTAATATCAGTTGTTATTCTCATTATCCAAAAAAGCAGATTGCAGTTTATATAAGTTTTGATTATACTTGTCAAATGCCCACATAATTCTTATAAATGGGAGAGCATTCAATTCTTCAGTAAAATGTGGACTGAAAAATATAGGCCAAAAACATTCTCCGAAATTAAAGGGCAAGAAAACATAGTAGCGAGAATAAAGGCATTTGTAGAGAAAAAGGAAATGCCACATTTACTATTTGCAGGCCCAGCAGGGGTTGGAAAAACAACATTATCTCTGATTATAGCAAGAGAACTATTTGGAGAAAACTGGGGAAATACTTTCTTAGAACTAAATGCGTCTGATGAAAGAGGAATAGATGTAATTAGGGTGAAAGTTAAAGATTTTGCAAGAACGAAGTCCATAAGAGATGTGCCATTCAAGATAATCTACTTAGATGAATGTGATTCATTAACAAAAGAAGCACAACAGGCATTAAGAAGAACAATGGAGAATTACTCCAAAACATGCAGGTTTATCTTGTCTTGTAATTATAGCTCAAAGATAATAGACCCTATACAATCAAGGTGTACAGTTTTTAGATTTAAACCATTAGAAAAAGAAAATATTTTAGAAATAATCGGAGCAGTCTGTGAAAAAGAAGAAATAAAAATAGAAGAAGAAGCTGTCTACTCAATCTATAATTTAAGCAACGGAGATGCAAGAAAGGCAGAAAATATACTTCAAGGATGTGCTGCAATAAGCAAATTAATAACAAACCAAGTAGTATATGGGATAGTTTCAGCTGCAGAACCAGAAGAAGTAAAACTAATTTTAGAAATGTGCATCAATGGTTATTTTGTGAAAGCAAGAGATTTATTACTAGATACAATGTCAAAACATGGACTATCTGGAATAGACATAATAAAACAAATACAAAAAGAAGTTCTTAACTTAGAAATAGATGACAAAAAGAAAATGGATATGGTAGAAATGTGCGGTGAAATTGAGTTCAGAATGGTCGAAGGATCAGACGAGTTTGTACAATTAGAAAGCTTAATCGCCAACTTCTCAAAATGATATGGGCAGACAAATATTCTCCACAAAAGTTAAATGAAATTGTAGGGGACAAACCGCCATTGTTGAAGCTGCAAGATTTTGTGCTTAATCATTCAAGATTTAGAAAAAAAGCTATGATAATACACGGCCCAACAGGTACTGGAAAAACGAGTTCAGTTTATGCAATAGCAAAAGAAAATAACTTTGAAGTAATAGAAGTAAATTCTTCTGATGTAAGAAATAAAAAAGGAATTCTAGAAACTTTTGGAGATGCTTTAACACAATCAAGTTTATTTAACAAAGGAAAAATATTTTTATTCGACGATATAGATGGGTTAAGTGGAACAAAAGATAGAGGGGGCATCCAAGCAGTAATATCCTTATTTGCGAATACAGCACACCCAATAATTCTAACATCAAATGATTTATGGAATAGAAAATTTTCGTCATTGAGATCAAAAACAGAAATTGTAGAATTCAAACCAATATCTCACTTAGAAATTCTAAGAGTTTTAAGAAGAATATGCAAAGAAGAAAAATTAGATGTAACTGAGGAAGTACTAAAAGCCATTTCGATAAAAAATGAGGGGGATGCAAGATCTGCAATAACAGATTTACAAGCAATGAGCATAGAGCTAGAAATGATAAGTAAAAAAGATGTAGAAAACCTTGGTTATAGAGAAAGAGATGAATCAATATTTAACTTGCTACAAATAATATTCAAAACAAAAGATCTTTATTCAATAAATGAAATGACAGATAGTGTACCATTAAGTCTAGATGAAATTATGTTGTGGGTAGAAGAAAACGTAACTAATGAATATTATGGGGAAGAACTATCAAACGCTTTTGAAAAACTATCGAAAGCAGATTTATTTAGGGGAAGAATAAGAAGAAATCAACATTGGAGATTTTTAGTTTATCAGAAATTTTTTATGGGGGCAGGAGTAGCACTATCAAAAACTTCCCCAAAAAAAGAATTTTCTAAGTATTCAAGACCACAAAGAATACTAAAACTATGGAGAGCTAAGATGAGGTACGCAAGAAGAAAAGAAATTTCGGAGATAGTGGCAAAAAAACTACATATCTCTTCGAAAAAAGCAGTAAAAGATGTTATTCCATATTTGAGAAGCATAGCAAAAAATGAAGGGTACATAGAAGATTTACATTTAGATGAAGATCAACTCAATACTCTTTCATAGACATTTTTCTAAGTCTTTTAATCCTTTCAGAAGTTGCCGGATGTGTACTAAATAATTTCATGAAATTTCTTGAAGAAAAAGGGTTTACAATAAACATACTAGCAGTAGCTTGATTACCTACTCTAAGTTTTTTAGGATTGTTCTCTAACTTATTTAGCGCAGAGGCCAGAGCAGAAGGATCTTTAGTAAAAGAAGCACCCTTTTCATCAGCAAGATATTCTCTAGAGCGAGATATAGAAAGCTGAAGAATAGTTGCAGCCAACGGAGCTACAATTGATAAAGCAATAATTTGAAATAAACCAGTACTATTTTCATCTCGAGAACCAAAAATTGCACCCCATCTTGCGATAATAGCAATATACGCAATGGCACTAGCAAGTATAACCGCAACAGTTTGAATCAGAGTATCTTTATTTTTTATATGAGCAAGTTCATGTGCCAAAACCCCCCTTAGTTCCCTTTCATCCAACAAATCTAATAATCCGCTTGTAACTGCCACTGCTGCTTTTTTTTGAGATCTGCCTGTAGCAAATGCGTTAGGAGTATCTTTAGGAACTATGTAAATTTTTGGTTTTTTTATGCCCGCCCTATCAGCCAAATCTTTTACAGTATCATTTAATGCACCATATTCGGAGTGCGATGCTGGTTTAGCCTTGTACATTTTAAGAACAATCTTATCAGAATACCAAAATGAGATAATATTCATTAAGATAGTAAAGACCAAAGCAATTGTAAGACCAATAGTGCCACCAAGCGCAAAACCTATAACTAAAACTAACAGAGTTAGCACACCAAGGACAAAAAATGTCTTTAAGTTATTGAAAATCATGAGACGGAAAAAAGAAGAGGAGTGTATATAAACTTTCTTATTGTTTAGCAACATAATTATATGCAGACTGTGCAGCAACACTACCTTCTGCTGCAGAAGTAATAAACTGTTTCAACTTACTTGCATCAGTCAAATCACCAGCCGCAAAAAAACCATTAATATTTGTAGATTGTGTTTTATCAACTTTTATGATGCCCTTCACCAAATTAACACCCAATTTCTTAGCAATATCCGTTAAAGGAATATGGCCTATTTGAATAAACAGCCCATCAAGTTTTATTTCTTTTCCAGTATCCAACTTAACAGAATTTATAAATTTGTCTCCCTTAATCTCAACAACGTTTGAGTTATGAATAACTTCAATTTTCTTTTCTTTGTAAACATTTTCAGAAGTGATTGGTTCTGCTCTTAATTTACCTTTTCGATAGATAACATAAACTTTTTTTGCGTAATCTTTTAACATTAAAGAAGCAAGACCTGCAGCGTCGCTGCCACCAACAACACCAACAACTTTATTTTTATACAAAGGACCATCACAAGTATAACAATAATGGACACCCTTTCCTTCAAATTCTTTTTCACCTGGAATATTCAACTTTCCATATTTCATACCTGCAGAATAAATCAAAGTTTTAGATTCGTATGATTCGCCACTAGTTGTCTTTACTTTAAATCCTTTACCACTTTTTTTGATCTCTATAACTTCATCATCAACCATTGGTACATTATACTGTTTTACATGATCAATAAATTTCTTCATTAGAGCCATGCCAGAAATACCAGGTTCACCAATCCAATTATCAACTTGGTGAGCAATGTTTCCAGTTCCACCCACTTCTTTTGCAATCAATATGGTTTTCATACTAAATCTAGCAGAATAAAGTGCTGCTCCCAAACCTGCAGCTCCTCCACCAATGATTAAAACGTCGTAAATCATATTATCTTTTCTCTAATGCCTTCTCGATAGCTGGCTTGTTAAATCCAACAATTAATTCACCATCAATATCAATTACAGGAACGCCCATTTGACCAGATTTTTCAACCATTTCTTTTGCAGCAGCCTGATCTTCACTTACATCTATATCCTCAAACTCAACACCTTTCTCTTTCAAAAAATCCTTGGCCATAGTACAATAAGGACAAGATTGGGTCGAATACACTTTTATTTTTTTCATTTTTATTCCTCCTAACAATTTAAGAATTTTATTTCTTCTTAAACTTTTTTGTTTCAACTTTATCACTAATAATAGCAGAATTTCCAGTAGGATCTTCAATAGTTATTTTCAAAGGAACATCCCCTAACTTAACCTTCCACAATTTCTTTAGCAAATTCTTTGCACTTTTCTTAGCACTTGGATCCTCGCTACTATCTCTTTCTTTCTCGACGATAGCTTCAAATTTTCTAATCAGACCTTCAACATCAGTTATAAAACCTTCAGAACTCTCACCACTTTCAATACTCATTCTTATTTGAGGAATTTTTATAGTGCCAAGACTAGATCTAACTATTTTTATTTTCATATCTTTCTCAGAATCAACGATTATTGTTTGGCTAGATCCTTCTCTTTCTTCTTCAGATTCAATATCACATTTAGAAAAATCACAACCACCACAATCCATAGATAAAACATAGACTTTTCCAAAACCATCTATATTCTTTTCTTCTTCTTTAAGCTCCAACTTCTTTTTTCCACAAATTGGACAAGTCTGATTCTTCAAGATTTCCATCATTAAAAATTAGATAAAAAGATTTAAAAGAATTATGATTCAAGAGCACCATCTAGCTCATCGTCTCTATGAATACTGGCAAAACTGGGTGTTGCAACCAACCAATCTTCCCCAAAACCAGCAATATCACCATCAATAGCTTCACAAGTCTTCTTAAGTTTACCAACGGCTCTTTTCAACTCAATCATATCTCTATCTTTCAATGGCTTAATGTTGATCAAAGCAATGGTATATCCCTCTCTTAAAGCATCAAGTGCAGGTTTTATGTCAACAAAATCTTCAACAATAAAAGGCCTAACTTTTATCTTTGATTTAGAACCTTTAAACTCTGTATCAAGCTCAACATAATCCTCGCTAAACTGGTCTGGAAACTCTCCTTCGTAAGAATAATCCCTAGAAACCACCTTATCTTTTAGTTTTGAAAACATATCTCTCATTTTAACAAGGGTGGTAATCTTGTAAAATATATAAATATTTCTATTGTTGGATAGCTTCCAACTTAGAAAATAAGTTCCATAGCTGAGTTTTGGTTTCCACAGGAACATTTGGGTCATCAGCCACGTCATCCAATTCCTGCATTGACCTATCAACCCTTATAGAAAGAGCATGATCCTCACTAAGCAATAAAGAATGAGCGTTTTTTATTTTAAATCTTATATTTTTAGGAATTAAGTAATCGGACTCTAAACTTGACAATAAATCAATTACTTCACTCAACTGTTCATTTTTCATTTTTGTCACTCATAATTTCCTTTTGTAACTGCTCAGCACTGTCTCTCAAACTCTTTTCTTGTTTTTCAATATTAGTAAATCTAAGATCCATAATTTCCTTTTTAGAAGTAAGATCTTTAATCAAATCTTCTTTTTCAGCAGAAACCACAACATTGCCAACTATTTTAAAAGCTTCCTTTGCGTCTTTTAACTCACCCAATGCATTTTCAATTTCTAAAAGCTGAGTTTGAAAACCATGTTTTTGCATAGCAATACTTTGCATCTTCTGTTCAAATTCTTGCAATTCTGACAACTTTTCTTGCATTTTTTCACTAATTTTTTCTGACATTTTTTTAGACCGCCTTTACTTTTTTAATCACTGTCCTAGGCTTAAATAGAATTTTAGAACCACAATAAGGACACCTTATCCTCTTTTTTACATAAGTATCGGAAACTTTCTTTCCACATGAAAAACATTTATAATCTACCATTTTTAATCAAGCGAATATGCTTTCCCAGCAAATTTTGTATTGCAAACCCCACATTGCCAAAGCCCATAAGACAATCTCTTTACTTTAAGTTTATGACAAAGAGGACATTTATACAGTTTTCTCTGCCTGGCTTCTACTTCAGAAACCTTTTCTTTAAGCCTTGCACCATAACGCGCACCAAACCTTCCTGCGCTTCCTTTTCTTTTCTTTGCCATTTTAGTATAAAGAACACTTTACTTCTGTGCTCAATATTCTTTTAAAAAGGTTTCTGTTGATAAAAGTAAGATTTATTAAGGGGACAAAAGCAGCATATCATAGAGAGGATGTGGTGTAGCTTGGTTAGCATCAGTGGTTTGGGGCCACTAGACCCCGGTTCAAATCCGGGCATTCTCACTTTTATTCTAACCCGTGCTCAGCTCTATCTGCAGCAAGCTCAGTTTCAATAAACCCAACTAAATCAACCATAATAGTCTTTTCATGAGTTGGAGACTGTCCAGAAACCTTAAGACCTATATGCCTAAAATCGAGTCTACCATGGTGAACAACATCATAAACCCCACTTAAAACTACAACGCCATCGTCCATATGAAAAACATCATATCTAGTACCAATAAAAGAATTATCAAATTTCCTATGTCCAAGGTTTTCTAAAACACCTTTCCAACCAGAACATAAAACAGGCCCGTACATCTCTTCAAATTTAGCAAGAACTCTATGATATCTTTTATCATTTCTAATTCTACTATCACGACCTAAATAAACTCCAGGACCATTACGCAAATCTTTAAGTTCTAACACCCTAAAAAAGAGAATTAGAATTAACTTATAACTATTTCTTTTTAGCAGGAGTTTTGGTGTCTTTCTTTTCTTCCTTATCTTCTTCAGGTTTAACTTCTTCCTTAGATTCTTCCTTTTTCTCTTCGGCAGCTTTCATAACTTTCTCTCTTTCTTCATCTAACTGAGCCCTAACAGTTTTTAATTGATCGCCAAGAACTTTCTTTTTCTCGTCGCTGGTTTCAGTAGCTTCAGAATCTATTTCTTTGTCATACTTACCTTCATCAATATCCTTGCCAGTCTCAATAGGGATTTTTCCTTCAACTAAAACACCAAGAGGAACACAACTACCAACCACAGTTTTAACAGCAGATTTCAAATTATTAACCAAAAGAGAATCCATTTTTACCTTTGCGATTTTAATAACTTGCTCAATGGACAGATTGCCTTTCTTATCTAATTGCGGATAACCAGAACCCTTGTCTAAGTTTAATTCTTTCTTAATTAGCCCAGAAACAGGAGGGGTACCAACTTCCAATTCAAATTCCTTAGTATTAGTATCAACAGTAACCTTTACAGGAACTTTCATACCCTGCATGCCTTCTGTTTTCTTGTTTATTTCAGCAAGAATTGCTTGCATATTTACACCCAATGGCCCAAAAGCTTGACCCATTGCAGGACCTGCACTAGCTTTCCCACCTTCAACAATAACATCAACTGTTTCTTTACTCATCTTCGCCTTCCTCTCTCCTAATTACCTTCAATGAATCTAACTTAACCGTAATCGGAATTGAAACTGCTGCTTCCAATAACTCAACAACAACTTCCTCCTTGAGTTTGTCAATTCTTATAACCTTTGCCTTTTCTCTTTTGAAAGGACCACTAATAATTTCAACAATATCATGATCTTTTATGTTCATCTGAGTCTTTGTTTGTTCCAACATTGGTTCAACTTCAGAATACTCTAATGGTTTTTTCAATAATTCTTTAGCATATGGAACACCTTGAAATGATTCTTCAGCATCCTGTCTAGATCTAGCCTCAAGAAAAATATAACCCCTAAGTCCGTGGGGCCTAAAAAGACTATAAACGGCGAGACATTTCTTATCAACATTAGAAGATATAAAATCAAGAACTTGATCTTCTCTATTAGCTGTTGTCCTTAATGCAAAAATTTCGGTTTCCATTTTTTTAACTTAATAATTTCCATACAAGGTGAATTAAAAAACCAATAACACCTATGATTGCAATACCTATTGCAGTGACTTTAACGATAGTTCTAAACTCTTCTTTTCCAGGCTTCTTAGTTATTCTAAAAACCCTTCTAGACTGAGTTATAAAACTCTTAATCTTCGCAACTATTGTACGTTTTCTTTTTTGCTCTTCCATTTTCTCCATTATAAATTCAAAGAAAATTTAATAATATGAGAGAAAAATCTCGATTTATAAGGGTTTCTATGGACGTTACTTATAACCACAAGAACCTTCTTCACGATCGTATTGGTCACAACCAAGACACTCTTCTACGGGAACTTCTCTTTCCTGCAATGGACAATCAACATAGTTGCATAATTCCTTACCAGAAACTCTTCTTTGCCCACCAAATAAAGGAATACTTTCTATAGAAAATCCTTTGTTAATGTAATAACCTATTTGTAAACCTCTATCCATTTTTAAACGAAATCAATACCTAGTTCTTCCTCAATCTCTTTCTTCTTCTTATCTTCTCTCTTCTTATTGCTTGGACCAATTATTTGAGGACTCGTAACACCAGTTATAATCAGCATTACTCTCAAAGTCTTATCCAAATCTTCAGAAATCTGTGCACCCCAAATAATCCTAGCATCTTCAGCCAACTTTCCACCAATGTCATCAACTACTTCTTTAGCCTCGGCAAGAGTCAAATCAGAACCACCAATAACATTAATTAAAGCACCACTAGCACCAGACACATCAACATCAAGTAAAGGATTATTTACAGCTTTATCAACTGCTTCCGCAGCCCTATTTTCAGTATCAGACTCACCAATACCAATCATAGCAACACCGCCCTTTCCCATTATTGTTCTAATATCAGCAAAATCTAAATTAACCAAACCAGCTTTAGTAACCAATTCAGCAATTCCTTTAACAGCATTTGTTAAAATTTCATCAGCAACCTTGAATGCAGTATGTAATGGTAAATCAGGAGCCAATTCTAACAATTTCTCATTAGGAATTACAATTAATGTATCTACAATGGATTCCAATTTCTCCAATCCATAAATAGCATTTTGATATCTTCTATTTCCTTCCATCTGGAAAGGCAAAGTAACAATGGCAACTGTCAGAGCACCCAACTTCTTAGCCAAATCTGCAACAACAGGGACACTACCAGTACCAGTACCACCACCTAAACCGCAAGTGATAAATATCATATCTGAACCCTTTATAGCATCTCTAAGTTCATGTTCACTTTCTCTGGCAGCCTCTTCACCAACTTGGGGGATACTTCCAGCACCCAAACCACCAGTTATATCTTTTCCAATTAAAACTTTCATAGAAGCATTACAATAAAGCAAATCTTGTGCATCTGTGTTTATAGCAATAGTTTCAGCACCAGTAATTCCAACTTCACTTATTCTGTTAATAGTATTATTTCCAGCTCCACCTGCACCAATAACTTTAATCCTGGCTCTTTGCCTGGATAAAATTTCTTCTAATTCTTCATCAATATTACTTAACTTTCTAGGAGTTGGCTCGGAAGCAGATTCTTCCTGCAAATTAACATTTCTTATTATAGAATCCATTGATAACACCCTTAACTGATTTGCTGGAAGAAGTGCCCAACAACTTTTAAGTTTATTTATTCTCGAGTGGTTATTTCTTTTTTTCCTCTACAATGCTAAGCTTTTTAAGGCCTTTAACTAGCTTTTTCACCCTATCGGCAAAGACTTTCTGTATTTCATCAGGAATCTTTATCTTAGTCTTGATTTCTACAGCTCCATCTTTATATTCCAAGGAATACATATCTTTCTTTAAACCAAGTTCAACCATTAAAATAGAACTTATCTGTTCCTTCTCATCATCAACTTTTTTTATGACATTAACATAATAGACTAATTCTCTACCAGCCAAAGGATGATTAAAATCAACTAGAACCCTTCCTCCAGCAACACTTCTAACAACCCCCATCATGCCATCAGCATTTATTTGCAAGCCAGGAAATGGATTCATTTTCTGCTTCTTGAACAAAGAACTTGGAACAGTTTTAATCAATTTTGCATTTTTCTTGCCAAATGCATCTTTCATATCAATATCAAAAGTATATTCCTTTCCTATCTCTTTTCCTTTTAAGTTATCATCCAATCCTTTCAAAATATGATAATTTCCTATACAAATAATTCTTGAACCATAAGTTGCACCCTTAGAATGTATCCCTTCCTTTTTAGCAACATTTTCTAAAGTAGTATCGAAAACTTTATTGTTATTTTTTATTCTACCAGTGTACTCTATTTCTATAAAGTCGCCTTCCTTTATCGTTATCATAAATTGCGAGAAACAAATCCACTTTTAAATGTTGCTAATTATCAAAATTTTTTTATTCTCCAACTCTATCGTCCTCTGTTGAAATTTACTCCATCATTGAGATGTTCCAGATAATCCATACACCGCTCATCTAAATCTCCATAAGATGCAGTTCCATTACTAAGTGAATCTCTAAATGAAGGGTTATATTCTAAGTATTGGTTACGTATATCATATAAAAAAAATTCAGATCTCGCATTTACAATCTCTGCATTTTCTTTCCAATCATTAAATAAATCCATATACGAAAATTTCCCATCTCTCAGGGAATCTCTCAGGGAAAGACTATCTTCTAGATGTTTTTGAAATAATCTATCTAAATATATCCAGTCCTCTTCTAATTGGGTTTCAGATTCAATTGACTGAAGCATTGCTTCTCTTTTTTCAGCCAGATAAGAATCTTGCCTGTGTGGAGAGCTAAGAATATAACTAAAGATACTAACAAAAGCTACAGGTATGAACAATAAACCAAGAGAAAGTATCCAATCATCCTTGGAGAATTTAACATTGTCCCCTCTAGCTTTTCTTTCAAGTTTCATTTTATTCACCAAACCTTCTTTCTCTCATTTCTAAGAATTTTTCATTCCACTCTGAAAAGTAAGGATTATCTCTATCAACAACATGTTTGCCTTCACTATTTTGTACAAGTACATAATCCAAGGATCCATTATAACCGCTATCAACAAAATAAATATCGGATCTACCAGAAGTATCTACTCCGTGAAAAGCTAGTTCATCGCTCCAAGTATATGTATCAATCTTTGAGTCTAATGTAACTTGCCCGGGCAATATTTCCGAAGGATTAAAAACTGGAACTGAATTTAATTTTTTAAGATTAGGGGAAATAACAGAGTAATAAACTGTTGCCACCAACCCCAATGCCAACAAAGAAAATGCTCCCTTTCTTAGTATATCTATTACTTCACCCATTTTTAATAAATTGCCCCCATAACTTTTTTGTGAACAAACTTTCTATACTCGTTAGAGATTGGAGATCTAGAAGTATCCAAATCATTAAATTGAGCAAAGTTTCCTTCGGGTAATTGAACAAATACTTCATAATTCCCTGATTCGGTAGTTACGATTGAATCTAAAAGCGAATCTCCAGTTACCTCTGCTAAAAAAACTTTATCTATTTCATTGTTACGCCCAGCAGGATTGCAATGACTGATCCCTGCTGCTAAACAAGTTGTTAAGGCCCCAATTGCCAATAAACTATATATTCCATCTCTGATGCGGTTTATTTTATTTCTTCTGATGAAACTTGTTTCATTTTGTTTTTCCATTTTTTCTCCAATTTCATTACTCCAAGATAGCAAAAGAACAACATTTAAATATTAGTTGTCACATATTATGACTACTATGAACACAAAAGAACTAATGGAATTAGGATTCAACAAAAATGAAGCTAAAGTATATCTTTCACTAATCAAATTCAAAAATGCAGACGCCCATAGGATAATACAAGACACAAAATTCCATAAAAATATTGTATACGATAACTTAGACAAATTAATAGACAAAGGTTTAATTACATTTATTGTAGAAGGAAATAAAAAAATATTTCATATTGCTTCTCCAGAAATTTTAGTAGACATATTTGAAGAAAAAATAAAAGAAACTGAAAAAACTAAAGAAAAAGCAAAAAAAATATCAAACGAAATAAAAAAGATTGCAAAACAAAGCTTAGAAAAACAAGAAGCAACAATATACAGGGGAAAACAAGGAATAAGAGCATTCTATAAAGAAACATTGGAAGGAACTGACTACGTAGTTTTTGGAGCTCCACAAGACTCTATTGAAGTCATGGGAAAAACTTTTTGGAAAAATTATGATATAAAGAGAATGGAAAGAAAAGTTAAGGCAAGAATGATATTTAATCCATCTATAAAAAATTATGGAAAAACGATAGTAAACAAGTTAACCCTTGTAAAATATTTTGATAAAGATTTTGAACCTCTAACAGAAACAAATATTCAAGGAGACAAAGTTGGAATCATAGTTTGGACAGAAGAACCAATTTTATTTTTAATTAAAGACAAAAATGTTGCCAATAGTTATTTGAAATTCTTTGAAGATATGTGGAAAGTGGCAAAAAGATAATGGGCAATATTTTAGAAAAACTTAAAAACAAACTAGCTCCATGAATTAGCAATGGATAAAAAAATAGCACAAGTATCTGGTCTAAAAGTTGGTGGTTTTGTCATCTTTGATGATAAGGCATGTAAGATAACAGACATGCAAATATCAAAGACAGGAAAACATGGACATGCAAAAGCAAGGATATCTGCAGTTGGTCTAATTGACGGATCAAAGATAATAAAAGTTTACCCCGGCCATGATAAAGTTGAGGTGCCAATAATAGAAAAAGAAGGAGCACAAATACTTTCAATACAGGGAGACACTGCAAACGTAATGGATGCAAAAACATATGAAACCTTTGATTTAAAAATACCAAAAGAATTAAAAGAAGTGGTAAAAGAAGGAGATTCAATAACATATTGGATAATAATCGGGCAGAAAGTAATGATGAAGGGAAGATAAAATGGCAAAATTTGAAGAAGCACAAAATAGATTATTCAAAAACGTGTTTGTTTGTAAAAGGTGTAAATCAAAACAGAGAGCAAACGTTCTAAAAATACTTCAAGGCAAGGTTTTATGTAGAAAGTGCGGGGGGAAAGCTCTAAGACCAAAGAGAAAATCTAAATGAGCCTTTATAATTTTTTCATACTTAATGTAGACTTTACTTTACTAATTTTACTCGGAATTGTACTAACCATATTTCTAATAATAAAAAGAAAAAAAGTAGAGCTCCATAAATTATTGTTCCCATTAATCTATTTAATTATGTATAAGACTAAATGGGGATTAAAGTCCATGGATAAATTTGCCAAAAAAATATCCAAAAGAACAAGAAACATTTTAACTTATACTTCAATTTCAATGGGTTTCGCAGGAATGGCTTTAATCACATTCACATTCTTACAATCAGTCTACAGATATTTCTTTATCGAAAGAGAAATGGTCGTTGCACCATTATTACCGGGAGCAGCAATACCAGGATTACCAGAATTAAGTTTCATACATTGGATAATTGCAATATTTGTTCTAGCAACAGTACATGAATTTTCACACGGATTGTTTGCAAGGATGCATGGTATAAAAGTTAAGTCATCAGGATTTGCATTCTTTGGAATTTTATTACCAATTATACCTGCAGCATTTGTAGAGCCTGATGAAAAGCAGATGTTAAAACAATCAAAGAAAAAACAATTAGCGGTTTTATCTGCAGGAACATTTGCTAATTTCGTAACAGCATTTGTATTCTTTATATTACTTATGTTCATAGTAGCCCCACTGGCAGGAATGTCTTTGGCTGGACAAAATGGAATAATTGTTGGAGGAATTGATGAAGGAGGACCTTCAGAGTTATCAGGACTTAGTACAGGAGAACAAATACTAAGCTTTAATGGGGAAGACGTGAATAATTTAGAAACATTTTTCATTGCATTAAACAAAACAGTACCGTTTGAAAAAATCGACCTAACAACAGACAAGGGAGAATATTCTATAACTCTTGGAGAACATCCCGACGCTGAAGAAAGAGGATATATTGGATTACAGTTAACACCTATACTTGGTTTTTGGGCTAAAACAATGGTTTGGATTAACATTCTAGTTTATTGGTTATTCTTAACAAATTTAATGGTTGGATTAATTAATTTACTTCCTATGGGAATGGTAGATGGTGGAAGGATGTTTTACTTAGCATTACTAACTTTCATTAAAAAAGAGAAAACAGCGAAGAAAATCTTTGGAGTTATAAGCATAATCTTATTGCTATTGTTGTTGATGTTCATAATACCAGCTTTCTATAATTATTTCACTGCACCATTCAGATAAAATGTTAGTAGATGTACATGCCCATATGGACCAGTATAAGGATCAAAATAAAATAGATGACGTGGTCAAAAAAGCAAAAGAAAACAAATTTGTTTCTATAATTTCAAATGGAATAGATTTAGAAAGTAACAAAAAAGTTCTAGAACTTTCAAAAAAATATCCAATAATAAAACCTGCACTTGGTTTTTACCCTGCAGTAATAGACAAATCCTCTGAAGGAAAAATAAAAGAAACTTTAAAATTTATAGAAGAAAATGAGTCTATAGCAGTTGGTGAAGTTGGTTTAGATTTACACTACGGAAAAAAATTAGAAAAACAAAAAGAAGTTCTTTCAAAACTAATTAAGATTGCAAATAAAAAAGATATTCCAGTAATAGTTCATTCAAGAAAAGCAGAAAAAGAAACAGTAGAATTTTTAGAGCAAGAAAAGCCAAAGAAAGTTTTATTGCATTGTTTCTCTGGAAATGCAGAATTAACAAAAAAAGCAGTTGAAGAAGGTTGGATGTTTTCAATACCTACATCAATTGTAAGAAATAAAACATTCAAAAAACTTGCAAAAAGAGTTCCACTTTCTCAAATACTTACAGAGACTGATGCCCCCTTCCTATCTCCTTATGAAGATAATAAAATAAACGAACCTTCTTTCATTAAAGAATCAATAAAAAAGATAGCAGAAGTAAAGGGAATAACAGAAGAAGAATTAGAAAAAGCAATTTATGAAAATTACCAAAAATTTTTCAAACATTAAATATCATCCCAGTTTGACCAGGGTTAACAATTAAAGAACTATCAATATAATCTTTCTTTCTAAAATTCTCGTGCAAGTGACCAACAAAAACAACAAGAGGTTTTAACTTCTTAATCACTTTATTTACACTTTTATTTCCTATATGTCCATAGATTGGCATTAGATCTAATTTAGTTCCATATGGTGGTTGATGAATAACTAAAATTACCTTTTTACAAGTTGTATTTTGTTTTAACATAAAGTCTTCCATATCTTTAGTTCTCTGATCAAAACCTTCCCCGCCATAACCAATAAACATATACTCATTAAGCTCAAAAACTTTCCTATGAATAAAGTTTAGATCTTTACGTTTTGAACAAAGGACTTTAAGTTCAATCTCATCATCATGATTTCCATGAACAAGAACAACAGTTTTATTTAATGAATCTAAGAATTTAACCATACCTTCCATATCCAAACCAAAGAAAGTCAAATCTCCAGCAAAGACTACAACATCTGGATTATGTCTCTTTACTTTATCTCTAATTATTTGGGCCTGTTTCTTGTTTGATTCAATATCTGTAAATGCTAATATTTTCATAGAATAAAAGAAAAATATGGTTTTTTAAAACTTTAGATTTTAGGATTTTAATCCTCATCTAATTCAAGTGTCTCCATTTTACCCCCCTAGGCAGATGCCATTATATCTTCACCATTATCATTAACAAACGACCAAAACTCAAGCTCTTTGTCCTTTTCACTAAAATTGTCCCATTGCATATAATTTTTCTTTCCAAATATCATTATCTTACCTCCAGATATTCAAATGCAAAATTTTCTTTAAATAGCTCACGCGCGTCCATGTCAACGTGTCAAGAACTAATAATCAGTCAACTTCTTTCCATAATTAACAATTGTAGAACCTTCTCTTTTATCTCCAAAGAATATCATCCCATTCTTCTTCAGCTCATCAATTTTACGATGAAAATGCCTGTAAGACATCTCCAAACCACCAGCGTCATAAATCTCCTTAACAGTCCTACCAGAGTGTTCCTTAATCAAATCTAAGAGAAGTCTCTCATCCTCACCAAAATCCAAAGAATTTTTAATTTTAAAACCTTCCAACTTAGAAATAGCAATTTCAGCATGCTCTAACAAAATCTGTTTAGAAGCCTTACTCTCAGCACCATTCCCCGCTTCCTTCAAAAGAAACAAACCAGCACGAACATCTTTCATCTCAGCAGCCCTATCAATAATAGAATTCATTGCTTCCGCATCCCAAATATTATCAAAGAAAGCAAACTTAATCCTCTCTTTAATTATATCTCTAGTTTCAACAGCACTATACTCTGGAAACTCTAAATGCTCGGGCATAAATCTGGAACGAATCCTTTGATCTAAATTAGCAATCCAACCTTTATCATTTGCAATTACAATTATACTTTTCTTTAACAAATCTTCACTAAGAGAATATAAAATATCAATTTCCTTAACCTTATCCACTTCATCTAGACAAATAGCAGTAGTTTTTTTATTCAAAATCCTAGAAACAACATCTAACAACTCATCAGTTCTTTTATTATGTGTCCACTTATATCCAACTTGCTCACAAATACTAACTAAAATCTTGTAACTAGTATCTTTCTTCCAGCAATTAACATAAATTGGAATCACATCACTAGTTTTTTCCTCTAACTCCCTAAAAACATGTCTCACTGCAACAGTCTTACCAATTCCAGGAGCCCCGCAGATAAACAAGTTACGTCCATTTCTATTATTAAACAAAGGAGCAATACATTCTGCAATATACTTCTGCTGATTCTCTCTATGTGGAATTTCTTTAGGAATAAAATCAAAATCTAAAGCAAACTCATTCTTGAAGAGAGATTCATTATCTTTCAGAACATCGTCAAAAACACCCATAAAAGTGAAAATAGAAGTCAGGATTTAAAACTTTCTAAATTTCTTTAATACCTTCTTGCGTAGAAACAACCAATCTAAAGCCAACACCCATCTTCATCAAAGCACCCATCAGGGCCATATGTTCTTTTCCAGAGCCTGAAATAAAATTAACAGCAACTTCAGAACCTTTTACTTTATCTTTCAAAGAACTTTGTATTTGATCTCTAAGCTTTTCATAATCATCATTAGCATTAACAACAATAAGTTCGGTTTTCTCATTAGCAGTAAAATTCTCTTTACCAAAATCGTTAGTTAATAGAAAAATCTTCTCAAACTTATCTTTAGAAATCAAACCAGCAATATGCCCCCAAGTTCCCTTACCGGTTGATAAAAAAGCAATTAATTCTGTCATGAAAATTTCAAAACTAAATTAGTATATAAAGATTATGTAGAATTAATTATGAAATGCATCATTAGGTAAAACATCTCCCAAATCAGATTCACGAGAAAACCAACCGGGTCTTTTTATCCTATCTTTTACCTCTCTACCACAACCGCGTTCTAACATACCATAGCAACAACGAGAGGCAACAATAACTCTGCACCTTGGTATTTTACCACTTTTAGTTTTCAAAGGTCTACGTAAATTCAAGGTCAAAACCTCTCTTACATTATCACTATCACCCATATCTGATTCCCTCTCATAAAAAACCTCTCCAACAACCGAATGACTCGAAATACCAAAAATACCAAGCAAACCAGAACAAGCAGATGCAGAAATTGGTTGTGTAAATCTCTCTTCAGTTTCCATACCAAAAACAGCCCTATAAACTGAACCTCTTTTTTTCAATGGAGAAACATTATCCAAACTCAACTCTCCACCTGCAAATCTAGAATTCAAATAATCAACTAACACTTCCGGATTCAAATATTCGCCTGTCAACGTAAAAAAAAGAATCACAATAACAATAAAAACATTTCTATTGTAAATAATCCAAAAACTATATAAACTTCCTGATTAAAAGTTTTAAGTATGCCAAAAACAATATCAAGAGACACACCACTTTCTGAAATTACATTAAGAAAATATGAAAAACCTTACTCAACAACAAAGAGAGATCTAACAAGAAAACTATGTCTCTCCGTCGGACTTTTACAACCCGGAGACTCAAGAGATGTGGTGGTAGACGTACTGCAAGTTCTATTAACATCAAGGAGTAGAAAATTACTATTAACCTCTGAAGAAATAAAAGAAAAGGTAATAACACAAAGAAAGAAACAAAAACTTCCATTAAATGGAATTGCATCATCAAACATAAGAAGACAATTAAAGAGACTAAAAGACATGTACTTAATTGAAAATATAAAAAATCAATATAGGATAACAGAATTTGAAAATATGTCAGTTATATTTGACAAACAAATAAGGGAATTCTACTTAAAAAATATTTTAGAAAGAGTACATGATTATTTTAAAGAAATAAATTAAGTAGGACTAAAAAAGAAATCTCACTTTTTTTCATCAAACACTAAACTGAATATAAACTAAAGAAGAAATAACGTAAAACATTAGTAAGGTATAAACTACTGTTAAAAATAACCAAACCCAAAATGTCCAATCGTCCCGAAGTTTAGTTTTCTTTCCAAGATGGTATTTAACATTTGTAATTAAATTCAACAACAAAAATAAAGGAACTCCTATAGCTAAGATGAAAACATAGATTATAAAATAAGAATAAACTAACCCGAGACTGATTTTATACAAAACAAAAATTCCCAAAAAAAGGAAAACAATCCAATACCAAACCCACCACCACATAAATGGCTTTTCTTCTTTTTTCATACAAAAAACTAGAGCTTAGAATATAAAAATCTAACGATTAAAAACATTTAAATATATTATCCCTAGTTACCTTATTTGGAGGTAATTTGTATGAAAAAGAAACCAATAGGAAGAATATCCAACTACTTTAGCAAGATAGGTGTTGCAGTAGTAGAGGTAGAAGGTACAATGAAATCCGGAGATAAAATAACAATTGGAGAAGGGGAAGGGGCATTCACTCAAACAGTAGGTTCAATGCAGATAGAGCACGAAAATGTAAATGGAGCAAAAAAAGGCCAGTCAATTGGCATGAAGGTTGATCAAGAAGTCAAAAAAGGATGGAAACTCTACAAAGAATAATAAATTTCTTTTCCTTTTTCTAATATTATTCTAATTCCCCTAACAAGTTTGCCATACCAAGGGATATCAGTAACTGTAATCGGTTCTGTTTCTTCAAGTTTATGCTTATTTCCATATTCATCTTCATAAACAAATTTGAAGATTACTTTATTAGTTAAGAAATATTTACCTAAAACATCAGCATCAATGGTTATTGTTTCTTCATTTTTCTCAGTAACAAAATAATTGGAACTACCAAGTTTAAATCTTAAATCTTCAATCTTTGCTTTAGATTTCAAAGTAAACTTGATTTTAAACTCTTCACCATACTTAACTTCCATTGGGTATAAGGAATCTGAGAGAGATAAGTCTGGCTCATCCAATAAACTTATTTTTACAAATGAATAAAGTTCAATCAAATCATTTTTTGCTGAAAAGACCAAATTACTAGTATCGGGATCAACCTCAAAATAAATTTTCTTCATCTGACCAATATCAAAATCAAAATTCTGACAATCAGTTTCATAACAAAGATCCAAGTTTTGAATAATAGAATCTCCAATATTTTCTACATTACAAGTTATATTTGCAATTTCAAAATTATAATAATAATCTTTAGAGGGATTGCAATCCATGGCTAAAACATCAGAGTAAGTTTTTTCTTCTTTTTCTTCCAATTCAGAGATCATAGCCATAGCTTCAGCTTCGGAAATATGATCATAACCCTGACCATCCGCAAAAGAAAAAGTGTCAGAAGAAACAGAACCAAAAACATCAACGGCTTCAACTGTAGAAGTATAAATATATCTCTGAGGATTATTATCAGGAACTCTTACTATCCAAAATAAATTTCTTCCCTGATTCGGCCTCAATAATGCTGGCTTAAAAATGGGATCAACATCGGAAGGAACTTTGGAAATTCTAATTCCATCATAGGTGTATTCATCAAAAGGATTCTCAACTGTAACCATAAAAGGAACATAACTTCCAGGAGTAACTTCATCAACTAAAACATCTAAATTAATATCAAAAATAGGGTCAAGTTTTTCACCCTCTTCAACAACATCTGCAGCGATAGTTAATTCTCCAAGCTTTACATCTATTCCACTGGCAACCCAACTATAACTTATTGCAGCTTCAGAACTATCTAAAGTTCTATCTAAATCAATATGGGCGGGATTTAGCCATGCAAACTCACCAAATGTTACATCATAAGGAACCCAGCCATAGTCGGGAAAATAAACTTCCGCCCAACCATGATTTCCAAAAGAGTAATCAACATTACTATACGCAGACCCAGAAACAAATCTGGCAGGTATTCCAACAGAACGGGCGAATGAAATAAACAAAGATGTTATTTCATCACAAACACCCTCACCATGCTCCAAAACCCAAGAAGAAGGAAGTGTTGCTTCAGCAGTTATCGTATTAAGATCATAGTTAATATTTTCCTTGGTCCAATCAGCCAGCTTAAAAACTGCAGAGTACAAATCTGTTTCACCAATAACAATGTCTTCTGCTTGATTCATAATATCACTATTTATATCAATTTTTTCAGATGGGAGTGTATAAACTTCAAACTCTGGATCTAAATTTTGAATTGGAAATTGAATGTTTTCTATTCTATACACAATATTAGAAGTTTCTACTATGGAATCAAGACCAATATTATAATTTGAGCTAAATTCTTCCCAACGATAGAGGATAGAATCGCCAATATCAATATCTGCAAGAGGATTTGAACTTGGAGTCAAACTAAAAATAGATTGTCTTTGACTTTCTCTTGGGAAAAGACTCAATCTTGCTTCCAAATGATCCAAATTATTTGACCCAGTTAATGAGATTATAGTATCAAAATTATAACTAAGAGTTAGTTCAGAGTAATCATAATAATTATCAACTTCTTGGGCACCAACCAATAGTGGAACAAACAACAACAACAAAAAAAGTTTTCTAATGGGTATCACCTATTCTCTTTCTTATTTACACCTTTCTTAAACCTTTCTAAGAATTCATCAAAGTCTTTAACACTTACACTTGCACCACAGGCTAACTCATGCCCACCGCCATATCCATCTAAACCCTTAATAGAATCTGCAATGATATCGCTTATTTCTATGTGGTGGCTTCTAATGCTCATTTTCATCCTACCATCATCTTCTCTTGCAACAATCAAAACACCTTTGGCTATATAGTTTAGTTCATTAGATAAATCACCAACAAAAGAATGATTGGTATGTGGGTGCTTTACAAAAAGAACACCATCTTTAGGCTTTTCTTTCAAGGCTTGCTTAAAAACCCATTCGTATTCTTTTCTTATTTTTTCAACTTTTTTATTGAGATATTTTCCAGCAGGAGATGTCTGATCAATAATTTCAAAAGGATCTTCTATTTTAGAGATTATGCTAGAACACCTTGCAATATCAGTTAAACTTAGTTTTAAAATAAATGAAATTATCTTAATTAAATCTCCTAGTTTAGAATCAAAAAGAATATCTTCAGGATTTCCAGATCTTTTTTTAGGCAACAAACCTGGAAATGATTTGTCTAAATTATCAAGGAAATCTGGGTAATGCCAATCAGCAATACAACCAATAGATCCCAAAAGCAAATCTTTCTCCTCTGCAATTTTATAAGCATAATATGTAGTTGGTTTTGAATCTGGATTGCTACCTTCACGAGGATTATAATAATGTACGCCCTTTCTTTTTACGGGGGGGTGATGATCCAGCCATATAACAGGAACGTTTACTTTATCTATAAATTCTTGATCAATAATTGGTAAATCCAAAACAAAGATATAATCTGGGGAGTTTTCTTTAACTTTTCTTAAAAAAGTTTCAGTAATACCAAACCTAACTTTTGCAATTACTCCCTTCCCCTTGCCGATATATTTCTTCAACAATAAATAAGAGCAAAGACCATCAGTATCACCATCATGAAAGAATAGCGGGTTCTCTGCCTTATGCAAATATTCTCTAAACTCCTTTATTTGCTTTTCAGTCAACATTTTATAGAAAGTTTTATATGTTTCTTTTATATAGCTTGTGATATGATTTGGGAGAAGATATTTTATCTATCAATTTTAATTGCATTCATAGTATTCGTATTCCTAAAGGATAAAGGATTCAGCACAAAGAATAGTACAGTAATCTCATTATTTTCCCCTTTGATCGGAGGATTATTTATATTATTTGGTACAATCTTTGCAGTATTTTTTGGAGCTGCAATAATATTTGGTGGAGTCCTATACTTATTTAATAAGAAAAAAGTAAACAATTTTAGAAGAAATTTTAATGTTAAAATTTACAAAGTATAAATTAGGACTTCCATTCTCTTCTACCTTCAGCAATTTCAATAACTTTAACCAATGTTTCTTTAGAGGGAACCCCCATCAAACCAATAGGACCTTCAGAACCAACACCCATGACTAATAGGGTAGGAACACCCCTTATCTCAAACTCCTTAGCTCTTTTACTACCTTCGGGACTATTAATGTTAGTTTCAACTAAGTTAGCCTGACCTTTGTCTACAAATTCTTTAACAGAATTTATTGCCTTTGGACAATGTGGACAACTCTGAGATGTAAATACTTCAATTTCAACAACCATAAGAAATCAAAAATTAAAAAAGTGTTTATAAGAGTTACGTAAGTTGTTTAACTTGCTCCCATGGATAGTGATCAAAACCAAAATGCCCATATACTGAAGTTTCTGCATAGATTGGTCTTTTCAAATCAAAGTTAGCAATTATTGAAGAAGGTTTCAAATCAAAATTTTCCTTAACAACTCTAGTCAATTCTTCCTCACTTAATGTCGAGGTTCCAAAACTTTCTACAAAAATACTAACAGGCTCAGCAACTCCAATTGCATAACTCAAACCAACTTCACATTTTTTACATAATCCTGAGGCAACCAAACTCTTTGCAACATGTCTTGCAGCATAAGAAGCACTTCTATCAACCTTACTTGGGTCTTTGCCAGAAAATGCACCACCCCCATGTCTACTCATTCCACCATAACTATCAACAACAATTTTACGACCTGTTAAACCTGCATCTGCATAAGGACCACCCAAAACAAATTTTCCAGTAGGGTTAATGTGGAAAATTGTACTTTCATCTATCCAAAAACCACAAACAGGTTTGACTATTTTTTCGATTATATCCCTCTTAAGAATATCATAATTAACATCTTCGTCATGTTGAGAACTAACAACAATTGTATCAACCCTAGTTGGTTTGATCCCATCATATTCTACAGTAACTTGAGATTTTCCGTCAGGGCCCAAATAGGGTAATTCACCACTCTTTCTAACATCAGATAATCTTTTTGTTAATCTATGTGCGAGAACTATTGGTAAAGGCATTAATTCATCTGTTTCATCACAGGCATAACCAAACATCATTCCTTGATCACCAGCTCCCTGCTCAGAATATAATCCTTCACCCTCAGTAACACCCTGGGAGATATCGGGACTTTGTTTTTCAACATGAACCATAACTGCACAGGTGTCAGCATCAATACCATAATTCTTTTTTGTATAACCTATTTCTTTCAATTTACTTCTAACAATAAATGGAATATCCAAATTTGCATTAGTAGTTATTTCTCCTGCAACAATAACAACACCAGTTTTGGTAAGGCATTCAATACCAGTTCTTGATTCAGGATCCTGTCTCAAACATTCATCCAAAATAGAATCAACTATCTGATCACAAATTTTATCTGGATGGCCTTCAGTTACAGACTCCGATGTAAACAATTTTTTCATAAAAAACAAGATAATACAAGAAATATAAAAGGATAATGAAACTATATCAAATAATTGAAAACCTTTATAAACGGCCCAGATACCTTCAAAAACAAGCCCAAGTTTAATGAAATCGTTTGGGTAGGAGTATGAAATTAAATGGAAGGAAAAGTTAAATGGTACGACATCAGAAAAGGTTATGGCTTTGTCGAAGGTGACGATGGTCAAGACTATTTTGTGCATTACACATCTGTTAAAGAAGGTGTACGCTTAAGAGAACTTGATAGAGTTTCTTTTGATCCATCTGAAGGAGAAAAAGGAAAGCAAGCCCAAGATGTTACATTGCTTCAAAAAGGTAGCGAAATAGCAAATGATGAGCAACCTAAAGAAGAATCTACAGAAGAAGAAACACCAGCAGAAGAAGAAGCTGAAGAAGAAGCTGAAGAAGAATCTACTGAGGAAGAATCTACAGAAGAAGAAACACCAGCAGAAGAAGAAGCTGAAGAAGAATCTACTGAAGAAGTAACAGAAGAAGAAAAAGAAGAATAAAAGTATTATTTCTATTTTATTTTTTATTTTTACAATGATGCAATAGTCCTATCTCTTTTTCTTTTTGATTTTCTTTTTCGCATCAAGTTTAGAGAACACAAAGATGTACAATATCTCTAAAATAGCCAAAGTATTCAAAATCAAAAGAGCGATGAACCAAATTGTATGACCCTTCTTAGCAGCTTTCCAAAGAGCAAAACCCTTCCAAGGTATAGTCCAAATTGTAGCTAAGATAACCAACAAACTTGTATCAAAAGCAATCATATTTAAAAAATCCATAGAGAAGAAATAAAATAACTACTATAAAAACTTTACTTAGCCAATCCTTTATTGGCCCTCAAACTAGGTCTTATCTTTTCAGCACCCTTTCCTTTATTCAACATTCCTCTGCTTTTCTTCCCTGCAGAAGTCAATCCCCTATAAACACGACCAGTATTTGCTTTTCTTTTCACCCATTCTGTCCTATGATCGTTTTTTATTCTAGGATGTTCTCTATCAATCAAAATAACTTCATACCATTTATGTTTACCATCTTGGCAAACAATATAAGAATTTAAAACTTCCATGTTTGTGTACTTTTTAGCTACCCTGCCCTCAGCAATCCATTGATAACTCATACCAACTATCTTCTTTCTTCTTCTATGCTTTGAACGTCTACCCTTTTTTATTAAAGGTCTTTGTCTCTTACTCTTTGCAACTTTAATCCTAACAATAGCGAAACCCTGTTTGGCCTTATATCCAAGAGTTCTGGCCCTATCAAGTCTAGTAGGTCTATCAATCCTAACTATAACTGGTTCCTTTCTCCACGCAATTAGCCTTTCACGTAAAAGTTCTTTAGAAGGGCTTTTCCATAAATCTCGAATATACTTATACATAATGATGTTTGAGAATTTGATTCGTTTATAAACCTTACTATCTAGTAAACAAAAACACCAAAGAAGTCAATCCTGCAACAATAAAACTCCAGAAGAAACTACCTGAAAATATGAAGAACAAAAGAATAAATATTCTACCCACGTTTAGAATTAACTCTCTAGTTATAATCTCAGAATAGTTTTTATCCCCGTTCGATCTAACCTTCATATAAAGAGACTTATGCATGGCAACTGTAAATAATGCCCAAGATATAGCTCCAAGAAGAGTAACAATAACAACTCCAGAAATATTTTCAACAAATGATCTCATAATTATAGAAATTCCAAAGATAATAGCACCAGTACTCAAAACTATTCTCAACTTATTATGATCAACATATCTACCAGCAAATACCAAAATGAAAGGCGTAACTACGGAGATTAAAGAAAATATTATACCAAATCCAAGATAATTGTTAAGTATAAAAAACACAAACAATGGCCAGAAAACAGCAGTAGCAACATGCATTGCGCCATCAGAAAAGTAGGAAAGATAACAACGGAAGTCATCCTTTGAGAATAAACTTCTAAAATTAATATTTGTTTTGAGTTTGATATCCCTTGTCAAAAACAACGGGGTAGACGAGAGAATTAATATTGCAGTTACAACAACAAACAAAACATCAAAACCAGATAGATCTAAAATAAGACCTGCCAAAAAAGGACCAATTATGGAGGCTATACTAACCATAATAAAAATCCAACTAACTTCAGAGCCCCCCTTCTTTTTCTTTATAGATTTAGCCATATCTGCATGAACTGAAAACCAAAACATTGCTTGAGCTGCTCCAAATAAAACAGACGAAGGATAAAACCAAACAGCGTTCATTTTAAGGAGATAAAGAAATGTAAGAGCAAAGATAAGAATAATTGAACTAATCAATAGATTCTTCTTGAAGCCAATGTTTTCGCTAATCTTTGAAGCCAAAATAAAAGAAATGGCAGCAGAAAAATAAGTTACAACAAAAAATACGCCAATATGGGCTAAAGAGTAATTAAGCTCAAAAAATAAATAAATAGGAACAAAAATACCAAACATTGCTACGGCAAATTTTCTCAATGCAACAGCAACATATATTTCAGTCAATTCCTTATTTTTATTTAAAATATGATTTAATCCATGTACAATATCGTGGAACATGATCTAATTTTGGAATAAAGAGTATAAAAATCTTACCCAAAAGAAAGGTTTATAATTCTTATTTCACCCCCTTTTTTGATTAAAATGGACAATTATGGAATACTAACTGAAGAACACAAACATTATGGAGATGCAAAATATGTTATTTTTAGAGATCCCAAAACAGGGGAAATGAGATTGGATATTGTACAAGGATCAACTAGACTACCCCAATTTTAAGAAGCAAGAGTCAGAGTAGGAAAACAAGAATATGTTGCAGCACACGAAAATGTTGACCAATTAGTTTTAGCAGAAACACAAAAAAGAATGGCAGAATTAAACGCAATGAAAGATGAACTTGAAGTACCCCCTGATGAAGATGCACTTTATGTATTTAGGCACAGCATGAAGCTAGAAAGCGTATTGGATGGTATTGAATAAAACAGCCTTGACATACACACAAGAATAGTATATAAATCTCTTATTCTTACCTTTTTTATGGCCACAGGCTACTCACAAAAAGA